>PXDE01000238.1 GCA_003566475.1 PVC group bacterium
CCGACCAGCAGGTCACGGCGGTCGCCCAGGCCCTGAACACCCGCCCCCGAAAGTCGTTGAACTACCTCACGCCCAATGAGATCTTCTACAAGAACGTTGCACTTGGAGAGTGAATCTGCGGCCGGCACAGCCGTAAAGCCTTTCGGTCCAGCACGATGCCCAGGTCCGTCCCGGGTCCCGCATGGTCCCGGGTCCCGCATGGAATTGGAGGCCAATTTCTAGCTTTGTCTTGCCTCGACCTGCCCGCCCGGCCTAAACTTCGGGCCGATGAAAGCGGCAAAGCCCGGGTCATGGACGCGGTGGGTGCTCTCCCTGCTGGGAGGGACGTTTTTCGGGGTCAGCGGCTACGCCTTCTACTTCGCCGAGGGCGCGTCGTACCTGCAGGACGACCCCCTGGCCTGCGCCAACTGCCACGTCATGCAGGACCACTACGACGGGTGGCTGAAGTCGAGCCACGCCCACGTCGCCTCCTGCAACGACTGCCACCTCCCCCACACCTCGTTCCTGGCCAAGTGGGCGGTGAAGGCCGAGAACGGCTACTGGCATTCCTACAAGTTCACCTTCCAGAACTTCGAGGAGCCCATCCGCATCCGGCCCTACAACGCGGCCGTGCTTCAGGCCAACTGCATCCGCTGTCACGAGGGGATGGTCCACGAGATCCTGCCCCACCCGACCCAGACGCTCGCCCCCGAATCCTGCGTGCAATGCCATCGGGGGGTCGGGCACGGTCCCACGCTCTAATCACCCCGGAGATCCGTCATGTCATCCCCATCCTCCGCCTCCCGCGCCCGCGCCGCCCGCCCGCTCCTGCCCATGCTGCTGGTGATCCTCGCCGCCGGGGCCACCGTGGGGGTGCTGCTGCTGATCGACAACATCAACCAGCGCAAGATCGAGGCCATGCAGCCGTTCCAGCTCCGGGTCCAGGTGGACGAGACCACGGTGGACCCGGCGGTGTGGGGCCAGAACTTCCCCCGGCAGTACGACACCTACCGGCTCACCGCCGAGATGCATCCCGACCGGCGCGACGGCGACAAGGCCCGGCAGAAGCTCGATCTCTACCCGGTGTGGCGCGACCTCTGGGCAGGCTATCCGTTCGCGGTGGACTACCGCGAGGCCCGCGGTCACGCCTACATGCTCGAGGACCAGCGGGCCACCCTCCGGGTGACCGAGTTCGCCCAGCCCGGGGCCTGCCTGCACTGCCATGCGTCCGTGTACACCGCGTACCGGCAGGCCGGCGTCGAGCAGGGCGCCCCGGGGGCGGTCACCGATCCCCTCGACAGCCCGGAGGGCCGGGCCCAGCTCTTCGCCGGGTTCGAACACATCAACCCCATGCCCTACCACGAGGCCACCCAGCTCGTGAACCATCCCGTGTCGTGCATCGACTGCCACGACCCCCGGACCCTGAACCTGCGCATCACCCGGCCCGCCTTCATGACCGGCATCCAGGAGCTGGCCAAGTCGGATCAGGCGCTGCCTCACCTGCCCAGCATCGAGCGCTGGAGGCAGGGATCCCGCGAGGAGGAGTACGACGCCAACCGCCACGCCAGCCACCACGAGATGCGGAGCCTGGTCTGCGCCCAGTGCCATGTGGAGTACTACTTCAAGGGCCCCGAGCGGCGGCTGGTCTACCCCTGGCACCGGGGGCTGAAGGTCGAGGACATGGAGGCCTTCTACGACGAGATCGGGTTCACCGACTGGGTGCACGCCAAGACCGGCTCGCCCCTGCTCAAGGCCCAGCATCCGGAGTTCGAGCTGTGGAGTCAGGGCACCCATGCCCAGGCCGGGGTGTCGTGCGCGGACTGTCACATGCCCTACCGGCGGGTGGGCGCAGCCAAGATCTCCGACCACCAGATCCGCAGCCCGCTGCTCGATCTCTCCCGCTCCTGCCAGGTCTGCCACCGGGTCGAGGACCGGGAGCTGCTGGCCCGGGTGGAGGCCATCCAGGACCGCACCCGGGCCCTCACCCGGCGGGCCGAGTCCGCCGTGATGCAGCTCGTGCTGGCCCTCCAGGCGGCCATCGCCGAGGACGCGCCCGAGGCGGCGCTGAACGAGGCCCGGCAGCTCCACCGCAAGGCCCAGTGGCGACTCGACTTCGTGTTCTCCGAGAACTCCCTGGGCTTCCACGCCCCCCAGGAGTCGGCCCGCATCCTCGGCGAGGCCATCGACTACGCCCGCCAGGGCCAGGTCGTCCTCCTCCAGGCCCGGACCCAAGTCGCCGTGCGGTGAGAAAGAGGAACCACGAAAGCCACGAAAGGGCACGAATCAGCCCTCCGCGGACTGGGACGGTACGAAGGGCCAGACCGCCTGGAGCTCCTTCAGCCCAATGCAGTGCATCTGGCCTGATGATCGAGCGTTGCGTGGAGTGCGACGGCGAGGACGCCGTTGCCACGGCCGCTGGGCACGTGCCACCCCGTAGAAATGGCGTCCTCGCCGTTTCCTCTTGGTGGTGTCTACTATCCCTGTTCCTGCGGACTCACCATGTCCGTGGCTTCAACTGACGTCCGCCCCCAATCCACAATCCGCAATCGGCAATCCACACTCCAAAATCCCTTCCCCCCCTATGGAACCCATCCCCAATCCCCAATCCCGCCGCGTAGAGGCCAAGCCCACCCTGTCCTTCCTCGAACTCGACCACGGCGAGGAGGCTGTGTTCGTCCTTGCCGACGGCACCGAGGTGCCGCTCAAGCTCACCGGCACCCGCGCCTTCCTGGCCGAGACCAACCTGCCCGAGCCCCTGAAGCCCATCCGGGGCGGGCGGACGGTGTACCGGATGACCGCCTACCTGGATGTGGCCGGGCACCCCCTCCATCTGGTCCGCGAGGTGGGATCCCAGAAGAGCTTCTACGAGCCCTACGAGTTCTTCGGCATCCGGCTGTGGTTCGACGCCGTGGACGACATGTTCGGGACCATCGTCACCGAG
Source organism: PVC group bacterium (assembly GCA_003566475.1). GTDB lineage: Bacteria > Verrucomicrobiota > Kiritimatiellia > SS1-B-03-39 > PXDE01 > PXDE01. Next base: position 2,921 of record PXDE01000238.1, read on the forward strand.
AACCACGGCCAGTGCCGTCCCCGCAAGAAGGCGCGGTTCGCCATCCAGGACGCCAGCCTGCGCATCTGCCCGCCCCTGCTCCATCCCTGGTGCCCCCTGCCCGAGGACGGGCTGCGCATCGCCGACTGCTACTGCGGCGACGACTGCTGGATGGGGGCCTACCAGGGAGCGGACGCCCATGGCGGGCTCGACATCAACCACCCGGCGGGCGCTCCGCTCTGGACCCCCTTCGCCATCGACGACCACTTCTTCTTCAACCATCTGTCCCGCGACGACAACAACAACCGGTGGCGGGGGACGAAGACCTGGCCCGACGGATCGGTGTGGGTCATCGAGTCCCGCCACCTCATCCGGCTCCACGTGCCCGAGCACACCCCGATCGAGGCCGGGATCCACTACGCCGACTCCGCCGGCGTGCTCAGCGGCGCCCACGAGCACACCCACTTCGACTTCGGGATCATGGACCCCGCCACCGACCAGATGGTCGAGCTCGACCCCTGGATCCTGTTCCGCCAGATGTACCTCGACCGCCGGCAGGCCACCGCGAAGCGCACGCCGTACCTCTGATCCGTCCTTGCCCTGCTCATCGCTCGGACGGGGAAGGCGAACCGCAGAGGGCGCGGAGGTTACGGAGGGTCGCAGAGGATTCAGGGGGGCGGGGTGATTCCACGTTGCATTCCCGGGCGGCCGGGTCATGATGGGCGGTCAAGGCTAGGCTGCCGGAAGGACGTGGGCGGTTCGGCCGCAGCTTCCCACGGGAGACCACGTGTGCGCTCGACATCCACCTCGCTCCTGACGCTCCTGGCCTGGCTGAATGTGATGGGGCCGCTTGATCTCCTCAGCGGCCCGAACGCAGGCGGCCTTGACCAAGCCCAGGAATGGCTTCAGCCAACGGTGCACCAGCAAGGAGACGCCGAGGGCATCCCTGGAGGAGCCGCTCGCCATGTGTTCACCTTCCCAGACACAAGGCGTTCCGACCGAGCCGTGCTCGAGATCTATTTCTTGCAGAGTGAGGACGACGGGAAGGCACGACTATTCCCTGTAAAGAGGGTCATCATCGAGCGCCTTGATCGTCACACCGGTGTTCCGCTTCGGGAGCATATCATCAACGAAGTGTCGAGCAGCATCTGGACTCCAACCCAAGACCGGCCAGAACGGGGCGCCGAGGTGGTCAAGCTTCCGGTGCACGCGGACGACTCCGACCTTGGAGGGAAAGCCATTCAGAGGGGAGGTCTGTATCTTCTCCGGACCTCTAACGGCGATCCTGGGGTAAAGTTCGAGATTCCGGAATCCGTAGCCGCACGCCAGATCCTTCGGATGCATGTCGTGGTCCCGAAACCCGAGCCCGCCGCCCCCGCGGATCGGGAAGACGTGGCGGAGGGTAGAGAGCCAGATCTCGTCCTATCGGCCGACTCGCAGTGGTGGAAGACCGTTGCGGCCCTCACTGGAGGCGACGGGGCGGAAGACCGGAGAAGGGTCTTTTACGCGTACTCGACGGCGGATGGCAGGAGAAGGCTAGAGGGCGAGGTTGAGGCGCCCTTCCGGGTCGGGATACCGCCAGAGGCACTTGGTGGAGAGTTCGCGGTTTTGGTCGGTGGAGGGAGCCATGTATTCCCCGTCTTGTATCGGGCCGACGTAAAGGCCGCTTTCCCGAGAGTCCCAGCCGAAGGGGACGTGCTTTTTCGGCCATCATCCTTTCGGCAGCACGTGGTTTCGTTCTCCGAATCACCGGCAGGCACCAGAAGAGACCCCTGGCTTCAGCTCTTCATCAGGAGGGAGAGTCAGGTTCCGCTGTTCATGCGAAGGTTGACGGCGTCCACGGAGGGCGAAGGGCGTGCCGACCGGGATGCCTATGGCCTGCGGTGTCCGCCGGGACGATACTGGGTAAAGGTCGATGGCTACCTCGAGTCCGGGAACTGGGAGGGCGAGGTGACCTTCCCGGCCGAGGGGGAGGAGCCGGTCGAGGTCCGGATCGGGCCGTAGCGAAGGATCGGGGACACCGCTCGGCTTGTCGCTCCACAGGATCCCGATCACAAGGTTGCGTCGATTTCGGCAGTCTATGCTCGGATCCCGCCGTTGGCGGAAGCCAAGGCGGCGTGGCGGTCGGAAGACCTCCCTTCCCGCCGCAGTCCATGGGAGGGGGATCGTCTGGCCGACGGGCCGCCGGTCCTGGACTGCGGTGGCATGGGTCAGCCCAGGCCCGACGCTCAGTGCGATTCGGTCCGGCTCACCCGGTCGCATCGCCTCCTCACCCCGTGCGACACCGCCTTGGCTCCGGCCAAAGGCGGATCTGGCTCGCCGTACCATGGCATGCTCA
>PXDE01000329.1 GCA_003566475.1 PVC group bacterium
CCTGACGCAGCCGCCGCTGCCGGAACACCGCCGGCTGGAAGCTCAGGTAGAGAATCAGGCCCAGATACGGCTGGAACAGGATCACGGCCAGCCAGGCCAGCGCCGTCACCGGACGGCGGTGACGCGACACCACCAGCACCGCGCCGATGCGGATGAGCCATTCGAGGAAGTAGATGATTTCGTAGAGCATGGAAGGGCGGAACCTCCGATGGCGCTGACCCTAGACGGGTTTGGGCTTGGTCACGAGTCCGCGTTGGGCTAGGAGAGGCCATGCGCAATGGATCCGACCCCACCGGGCCGGGCCCCACCGACCGCCGGGGGGCGTCGGCGGACCTGCTCCGACACAGTCTGCTGCTGGTGGGCGCGAGTCAGATCGGCAATGTGCTGAACGCCGGGTTCCACGCTCTCATGGGCCGGCGCCTGCCTGCGGACGAGTACGGGATCCTCTACGCCATGGTGGGGCTGACCGCGCTCCTTGGCCTTCCCCTCGCCGCCATCCACAATGCGGTCACCTACTACACCGCCCAGGCCTGCCAGGAGGGCCGGGGCGAGGATGTGGGGCCCATCCTCCGGCGCTGGGCGGTTCGGATGGGAGGCGTGGGGGCGGCGGTCCTGGTGGCGGGACTCGCGGCATCGGGCCCGCTGGCGCGGTTCTACCAGCTTGAGGATCTGGAGCCGCTCCGGGCCGCCCTGGTGGTGGCGGCGCTGATGATGGTCCTTCCGGTGGCCTCCGGAGGCCTGCTGGGCCAGGGCCGGATGCTGGCCTTCTCCGGCTACCAGGTGGCCTGGCCCGCGCTCCGGCTGGCCGGGGGGGCGGCACTGATCGCACTGGGGACCGCCCGTGCGACGGCCGGCCTGTGGGGACATGCGGCGGCGCTGGTGGTGACCGGTGCGGGCGCGGTGGTTGTACTGGCCCGGCCTGCACGGGCGGCGTCTGGCGGGACGCGGGGCGACACGGCCCGGCCGGACCGCTATCTGGTCGGGTCGCTGGCCATTCTGTTGGGCTTCGGCCTGCTCGCCAACGCCGACGCCGCCCTGGTGAAGCGGTATTTCGAGCCTGCTCTGGCCGGACAGTTCGCCATGGCCGCCACCATCGCCCGTATCGTGGTGTTTCTTCCCCAGCCCATCGCGACCGCGCTGTTTCCCCGCGTGGTGGCGGTGGGCCGGGCGCAGGCCCACCATTGGCCGGCCCTTCGCCAGGCCCTTCTCTATGTCTCGGCTCTTACCCTGGTCGCCGTCATCGGCTGCTCGCTGTTGCCAGGTCTTCCGTTGCGCGTTCTCTACGGGATCCGCGACCCGTCGCCCGACCTGGTGCGTCTGGTTCGGGTGGTGGCCTGGGCCATGTCGCCCCTGGCCCCGGTCTTCCTGCTGGTCCACTTCGAACTCGCCCAGGCCCGGTATTCCGCTCTGATGCCGATCCTCCTCGCCACCGGTCTGTTCGTGGGAGGGGTGGCCCTGTTCCACGCCAGCCTGCTTCACGTCGCCGTCGCCATGGGGACGGCGGGCATGGTGGCCATCCTGGGCGTCGGCGCCGTGGTCCGGGCCGAAGCTCTGCGCGGTACCCCCTCCACCCCCGGCGCCTGACGTGCGGGTGGGGTCAGCTCGGCCCGTCGCCCGTTCCCAGGGCGGGGCAGGCGGCGCGGAAGGCGGCGTAGGTCCGGTCGAAGCTGAACTGGGACGCGTACGTGGCGGCGGCGCGGCACCGGGCGGCGTAGGCGTCGGGACGGTCGCGCCATTCCTCGTTTAGCCGGAGCAGAGCTTGCGCCATGGCCTCCGGAGATTCCCGGGTGAGGATGCCCGCTTCGGGCGTCACCGAGTCGCGGAGGCCCGACACGTCGTAGGCCACAACCGGGGTTGCGCAGGCGTTGGCCTCGAGCACCACCAGGCCCCAGCCCTCCTTGGCCGAGGCGAGGCAGACCGCATGGGCCGCCACGTACAGGCGGTCGAGCCCGGCCTCGCGGATCGGGCCATGGAAGGTGACCTGCTCAAGCAGGCCCTGCCGCCGGAGAAAGGTCCGCATGGCCTCGTCCTCGGTCCCCCGTCCGGCCACCACCAGATGAACATCCGGAATCCGGGCGGCCAGCGCCGCGAACGCCCGGGCCACATGGATCGGGCGCTTCGATTTCCGGGTGCCCACCGTGAGCACCGTGAACCGCTCCGCCTTGCCTTCGCCCGGGGGAGGAAGCCCGGGCGAGGGCGGGCGGCTGGCCATGGGCAGCACCTGGACCTGCCCGGTCCCGAATCCCACGCCGAGGAGATCCCGGCGGGTGGAGGGCGACACGGTGATCACCGGCCCGCGGAACGTCCGGGCCAGGCGCCGGAGCGCGATTCGCTCCGCGCACCACCCCGGCACGCTGAGCAGCGGCCCCACCCCCCGGGACAGGCCGGGAAACCGGGTCTGATGAAACCACATGCGGCCCTGGACATGGTGCAGGAACAGGCAGGAGCGGCCGGGGCGGTCCAGGCAGGCCCGTGAGCCAAGGCAGTTGAACACATCGACCAGAAAGGCGTCGGCCAGATCCTTCCGATCCCGGAGGACCCTGCGGAGGCCTGGGAAGCTGACCATGCCAGTCCCATGCCGAAGGATCCGGATCCCATCCCGTTCCTCCATCGGGGCCGCTCCCGGGAATCCCGGGACGAGGTGGGTCACCGCGAAACCGTCGGCGGCGAGGTGGCGCGACAGTTCCTGATGCACCCGCTCCGCCCCGCCGGCGTGCGGATGCTCGATGTCTTTCCAGGCTAGGAACACCACCTGCTTCATGGAACTATCCTGCACGCGAGGGCCATGAACTCATAGCCTCCAGGAAGGAAGCACCAACGCGCTTCCAATCATAGCGGGACATGAAGTCGTCTGCTTCGTGCTGGTTAAGGACTTCCTCACCATGACGTCGCCGGCGGACGAGATTCTCCGCCAATCTGGCGAATCGCATGGCTTCGAAACATGGCGCATAGGTTATGCCGTCCCCGAAAATCTGTCGGTAAGCCGCCAGTTCGAAAGCGATGACTGGGAGTCCACAGGCGAGCGCCTCGGCCATCACGATGCCCCAGCTTTCGTGTGTGCTAGGCATGAGGAAGACCCTGGCTGACTTGAGAAGGTGAAACCGCTTCGGTCCGGTGACGAAACCTGGGAAGGAGGTCGCCTGACGAGCTGCGGGTGACAGCATCGGAATGAGATGCTCCTGGATATCTCCGACCATCAGGGCCCGAAATCCATCGATCCTGGAGGCAAGCTCGTTCAAGGTGGCGGCTAGGTGGTCAAGCCCCTTCTGGCGATGGAGGCGACCAAGCCAGACAACGTCGAAGGTGAGGGGGGGGGCGGCAAGGCTGCGGATGGCATCGGCATCTATGCCATTCGGAAGACAGAAAAGCTCCTGGGGACCGAATCCCATCTTGCGCAGAGTCGGAGCCATATCGGGATGCACATAGAAGATGCGCTTCTCCGGACTCGACCGCAACATCCGTAACCCGAAAGACTGGCTGAGGGCGGCATGAAGCGAAGCCATGCGTCCCGATGCCACGTCTGGCCTGGTCCTTAGGATGAGTTCCTTGAAGCTAGGAGCCAGCATATGGATGATAACGCCCTTTCGTCTCGCCGGGCAACGGACCGCAGGCACCACATCGAACCAGAAATGGGTGCTGGCATACACCACATCATCCTGATTGATGCCCTGCAGGAGCCGCTGGGTTCGGCGTGTCTTTGACAGATAGCTTCTGAACAGTCGGAACTGGCCGGCAATCGTTGTCGCATCCAGCGGCGGTAGAACCTCGTCGTCGGTCGGCAGCCACTCGCCACGGAGTCCCTGCTGCGCAAGGTGATCTCCCAAGGCGTGGCCGCCAATGTAGAGAGTCGGCCATCCTGCGGCTTCGGCTTCTTTCGCCATGTGGAAGAGATGGATGTCCCCACCAGCGACATGCCGTCCATAGAGACCGTTGGCTAGGAAAACGATTCTGCTCGGCGACAGAGGTGCGGGGAGCACGGCTATCCGGGGTGCCCGAATGATGAAGAGAGGCCAGGGCTGCTGCGGTGGCCGGCCCGGTCGGGTGCTTCCCCGGTGCTGGACCGGGCAGGATGGACCGCCTCGTTGGTTTCCCCAACCTCCTCGGAGCCGGAGATGAACAGGAAGTCGATCGGCCCGAGCCGGACATGCCGCCAATCCTCACCGAGGATCTCCTTAGCAATAGGTAGATCGCTCGGGTCGTGCAGTTCGAGGAGCACATATCGGGTCCGCTTCAACATAAGCTTGGCACCCTTCAGAACCTCGATGTCGTGGCCTTCGGCATCGATTTTGAGGAGAAATACGTCTTGATCCGTAACGATCTGGTCAAGCCTTCGGCAGGATACGGGGCGCGACCTTCCATGGGGAACAATGTAGACAGGCTCCAGCGAGGCGGTGGTGTCGCCATCCTGATTGAGGTGGAGTTCGCGTGTGCCTTCTTGGCTCGAGCATGCTGCGGCGACGCACTCAATGTCGGGCTGGTTTCGGATGGCATACTCTTTGATCCGGTCAACCATGGTCTCCTGGGGTTCGATGGCCAGAATTCGGGCACCCGGGTTCAAGGTGTGAATGTAGTGGGTAAAGATTCCGACGTTCGCACCCACATCGATGACGAAGGGCCGGTCCGCCATGGGCAGGGCATGTCGCCATAGGGGATGGTCGAGGTCTCGTTCGATAAAGATCGACCAGTAGGAGACGAGGGAGAGAGCACGGGTGATCTCGAATCCGAAAGGATCGGTCCATGGCTTGGGGTCTTTCCGGGTCACGGTGAAGTGCACACGTCGCACCAGTAGAGAGCAAGCGGATCGCGGGTACGCCCGTGCAAAGGCGACCCAGCCTCGCAGGGATGGGTACCAATGGAGCCAAAGGTATTTCAGTCGCATGGATGTACCTGGGAGTTCAGGGATTCGGGGTTCATAGCGGCAGCCATTGCGCATCGAGCTTCATACGCTTCGTCGACCAGAGGTCCGCAGGATCCGGAGGCTGGACTCCTTTAGAAACCCTAGCAGCAACCCCAGACCGCCGGCGATGATTTCGCCCGTCTTCAGCGCCAGCATGGCCACAGTCAGGCCAGGCGTCCGCAGGAGCCGGCGGGCATGGCGTCGGAAGCCGGGACGGAACACGCGGGCCTGCCTCCGGAAATCGGCCGGGTGCTTGCGCATATAGGCAGCCGACTGTCGCCCGTACCGGTACTTTTTACGGAGCTGGTCGCCGAACCGGATGCGTCCCTCG
>PXDE01000023.1 GCA_003566475.1 PVC group bacterium
CGCAGGACCAGTCCCAGAGCGAGGCCTTCCCCGCCAGCGACATGGTGCTGCCCGGCTGGGAGACCAGGGGTTCGGCCCGCAGGGCGGAGCCGGCCAGCAGGCCCCCCCCGGCCACCAACCAGGCCACGAATGCCGTCCGGACCCGTCGGGCCCGAGGGAGGCTCCGGGACGTTCGGAACCGGACGGCGGTCATGTCATGCCTCCTCCCCGGCTTCGGCGGGCGCGAGCACCCAGGTCACGGACACCGTCACCTCGTCGCCGGTGCGAAGGGTTCCCAGAAGCGCCCGGGGCGGGGAGATGCCGAAATCCGACATCTTGAGGGTGGCGGAGGTGACGAGGGTCAGCCGCCCGTCCTCGCCGAGTTCGGCGGTCACGGGGAGAGCCACCTCCCGGGCGGTCCCGGCCACGGTCAGCTCGCCGGTCACGGTCAGCGGCGCGGCCTCCGCGCCCTCCTCCGGTTCCGGCCCCGGCTCGGCGGCGGTCATGACGAACCGGATCTCCGGGTGCCGCCCGGCCTCCAGCGCGTCATGCATCCGGCGGTCCAGCCCGCCGCTTCCGCTCTTGAGCGAGGTGGCGGGGAGGATCAGCCGGATGGCGGCGAGGGCGGGGGCGGGGATCCGGCCGGGGGCGGCCTCCGCCGCCCCCAGCTCGACATGTCCCTCCAGGCGGCCTTCGGTCACGTCCCAATCGTGGAGATTGGAGGTGCCGTCGATCCGGATGCGGCTCGCCTCGGGCCTGGCCTCGTACCGGCGTGCAGAGTCGCCGGCGTTGGCCAGGCCCCCGGTGAGGAGGATCGCGAGGGCGGCGAGGGCCGGGACGGCCCCCGCGCGACTCGCATGTACCGGTTTACGCATGATCGGAATCCGGGTCAAAATGCGAAGCCGACTTCCGCGATCACCCCGTGGAAGGAGGGGTCGCGTCCGGCGTCCACCCCGCTGACCACATCGCCGTCGTTGAACCGGCGGTAGGTCTGGTGGACGTATTCGAGCTTGGCCAGGATGTGGTCGGTCACCCAGTAGCCGACGCCGGCCTGGATCCGGTCCACCCGGCCGTCGGAGCCGGCGTCGCGGAACCGGTCGGCCTGGGCGGCGCTGTAGCGGACGGCGGCGTAGATGCGGCTGTTGATGTCGTAGACCGCCTCGGCGGCGTAGTACACCCACGACTCCTTGGGCGATCCGGGGGCGCTGCCGTTGGTGTCCCCGTCCTCGGTCCAGCCGGCATGGCCGTAGAGATCGAGATCCCCGAGCCGGAAGGAGGCGTCGAGCTGGTAGGCCTGGACCTTCTGGCCCCGGCCCACGAACACCTGGCCGGGCGCGTTGCCGTCGTCCAGGATACCGCCGTACGGCCCGCCGCTGCGGCTGGTGCGGAACAGGTTGTCCTGGCTGCCGCCTCCGGGTCCGCCGACGGGGTTGTCCGAGTGGTCCACATAGTAGGCCGAGGCCGCGATGCGGGCGTTCTCGGTGGGGACCACCCACAGCTTGCCATGGACGGCGGTGCCCCGCCCTTCCCGGAAGTCGCCGGACTCGGTGCCGCTGGTCACGCCGACGAGGGCGTTCACCAGACCGGGCTTGGTCATGATCTCCATGCCGATGCCGGTGGTGCGGGGGTCGATCACGTAGTTGCCGATCAGCGGGTTGCGCAGCACCCGGGCGTTGTCGGACCGGCGGTAGATATGATCGCCGAAGTTCACCTCGAACTGGCCCGCCTTGACGTCGACGAAGTCGAACAGCGCGGCCAGATGGCCTTCGGGCAGGCCCCGGATGAGCATGAAGCCCTGGCTGCCCTGCATGGAGCTGGCGTGGGGCTTGCTGCTGATGAAGAACTCCCAGTAGACGTCGATGAATTCCCCGAACCGGGCCAGGAAGTCCATGCTCCCCCACGCGGTCTGGAAGCCGGGGTCGGGGGATCCGATCCGCCGGGCGGCCGGGGACGGGTCGTCCTCGGTGGGCGCCGGGAACATGAAGGCGTCGCGGTGGGACAGGGACTGCAGCCGGCCGGCCGTCTTGAGGCCGAGATACACCTCGATGCCATCGTGCTCGCCGGCCAGGAAGGTCATCTCATCCTGGACCGTGGGATAATCGTAAGCGGAGGCGGCGAATGGGCCGGCCACGAACAGCGCGGCCAGAGCGGCGGACATTAGACTTCGGTTCCTTGGACTCGACTGCATGACGTGTCTTCCTGGGTTGGGGTTGCGTCCATCGTCATCCCCGCCGGCGACGTGTTCCGTCGGCCAGAGATTTCAGATGCTGAATATCGTGTACCACATTGTGGTAACCCCCGCAACCGGTTTCCGACTTTTTTTCACGATTGTTGGCGGAAGGCCGGGCCGACACCGGCACCGGCATGACGTCCTGTGACGTAACATGCTATTTTCAAGTATGTTGCATGGAGCGATCCGAACACGTCGGGGCCGATGGTGGGGGGGGAAGAAAAAACGCCGGAGCAACCTTGACGCCATAGAACGGCCTGATATGCTAACGGGCGTTTGATATGCCAATCGTCTGGTTTTCTAGCCAATCCATCGCAAAGGATCATGTCATGTCCCGGAGCCCGTCCGCCGCCCTCCCGTCCCGCAAGCTGTGGCTTCCCGCCGTCCTCGCCGCCATGGCGGCGGCCCGGCTGTCCGCCGAGGAGCCGTCGCCCCCGGCGGTCACCCTCCCCCCGATGGCCGTCATCGGCGCCAAGGAGCAGGTGCTCGGGGTGCCCGGATCGGGGGCGTTTCTCGACCTGCACGATCTCCAGACCCATGGCTACGCCGACATCAACCAGGTGCTCCGGCAGGTGCCCGGGGTCTACGTGCGGGAAGAGGACGGGTACGGGCTGTTCCCGAATATCAGCCTGCGCGGGGTGGACGCCGGGCGCAGCTCCAAGGTCACCATCATGGAGGACGGCGTGCTCATGGCCCCGGCCCCCTACTCCGCCCCCGCCGCCTACTACTCCCCCTCGCCGGCCCGGATGAGCGGGATCGAGGTGCTCAAAGGATCCAGCCAGATCAAATACGGCCCCCAGACCTCGGGCGGGGTCATCAACTACCTCTCCACCCCCGTGCCCGACGGCCCCGCCACCTATGGCCGGATCATGGTGGGGAGCCACAACGAGATCCGCACCCATGCCCACACCGGGGGCGCCATTGCGGCCGACGAGGGCCAGGTCCGCTACCTTATCGAGATCTTCGAGCACCGCTCGGACGGCTTCAAGTCCATCGACGAGAGACCGGGCTTCACGGCGGGCGGCGACACCGGGTTCGCCAAGCGCGAGCCCATGCTCAAGCTGCTCTGGGAACCCGCGACCGAGCGGCCCCAGTGGGTCGAGTTCAAGATCGGCCACACCGAGCTCGACGCCAACGAGACCTACATGGGCCTGTCCGAGGAGGACTTCGCCGCCGATCCCTTCCGCCGCTACGCGGGCAGCCGGTTCGACAACATCCGGACCCGGCAGACCCGCACGCATCTTCGCCATCAGATCGAGGCCTCCGACGACCTGTCGCTGGTCACCACCGCCTACTACAACCGGTTCGACCGGAACTGGTTCAAGGAGCGGGCCAACGGGGCCCAGCTCGCCGACCCCGCCCGCCAGGCCGTGCTCAGGGGCGAGGCCGCCGGCGAGCTGCTCTACCGCAACAACGACCGCTCCTACTACGCGGCCGGGCTCGACACCGTGGCCACGCTGACCTTCGAGACCGGCGAGGCCTCCCACCGCATGGACATCGGCCTCCGGCTGCACCAGGACGAGGTCCGCCGGTTCCAGCGCGACGACACCTTCGTGCAGGACGCCAGCGGGGCCATCCTGGAGCGGCGCAACGGCGTGCCCGGCGGCGGCGGCAACCGCGAGGAGGAGGCCCGGGCCCTGGCCGCGTTCGTCCAGGACACCATCACCCTCGGCGCCTGGACCCTCGTCCCCGGCCTGCGCTACGAGCGCGTGCGCATGCAGTACACCGACTTCGACACCACCGGCGAGCCGGACAAGGTCACCGGCGGCGGCCGTTCCACCCTCGACGTGTTCGCCCCCGGCCTGGGGCTCACCTATGCCGTGGACGAGCGGACCGCCCTGTTCGGCGGGGTGCACCGCGGCTTCTCCCTGCCCGCCCCCCGCGCCCATGTCCGGGACGGCATCCGCGAGGAGACCAGCGTCGGCTACGAGCTGGGCGTGCGTCACCGCGAGGGCGCGGGCTTCGTGTCCGAGTTCGCCCTGTTCCGCACCGATTTCGACGACCTCATTGTCCCCGAGGTGCTGGGCGCGGGCGGCGGCACCGTGACCGAGAACGTGGGCCAGGCCACCACCTACGGGGCCGAGCTCAAGGTGGCCTACGACCCCGGCGCGGCCCGCAACTGGACCGTGCGCAACCCCTGGCACCTCGCCGCCACCTGGACCCACGCCGAGCTGCGCAGCGACACGTTCTCCTCGAATGCGGAGTCGATCTTCTCCGGCGGCCGCAAAGGCGCCCGCATCCCCTACGTGCCGGAGTTCCAGTTCCTCATCGGCACCGGGATCGAGAACGGTGTCTGGGGGCTGTTCGTGGATGTGTCGTACGCCGACGGCGCCTTCACCACGGCCAGCAACACCCGCGAGCCGGCCGAGCCCGACGGCACCCCCAACCTGTCCTTTGGGCGCACGGACTCCCGGGTGCTGGTCGATGTCTCGGGCTACGTGCAGCTCCGCGAGGGCGTCAGGCTCATCGCCACCGTGCACAACCTGCTCGACGAGGAATACGTGGCCGCCCGGCATCCCTCCGGTCCCCGGCCCGGCCAGCCCATGACCGTCCTGGGCGGCCTCGAGTTCCAGTTTTAGGACTGGCCGGGCGGAACGTTTGCCGCTTGGATAGATCCATGGAATCACACCTGGGAACGGCGGCGGGCAAGGCGCTGGCCGGGCTGCTCGGCATCGTGGCCCTGGGGGGCCTTTCCGCCCGCGCGGAGTCCCCTCCCCTGGCCACGCTGGAGGGTCTGGTCGGCCAGTGGACGGAGCTCCGCCGCCTGGCCGCCGAGGAGGAGCGGGCCTGGACGGAGGCCCGGGAGAGCCTGGAGGAGGAGGTCCGCCTCCTGGCCGCCGAGCGGGAGGCCCTGCGGTCCCGCCGGGCCGACGCGGAGTCCGCCCGGACCCGTCGGACCGCGGAACGGGCCGAGGGGGAGGCCTCGCTGGCCCGTCACCGCGCGGTGGTGGAGGAGACGGCCCCCCGACTGGACTCCGCCGAGCGGGCGCTGCGCGAGCTGGCCCGAC
>PXDE01000314.1 GCA_003566475.1 PVC group bacterium
CGGCGGCGGCGGCGAGCATGGGCGAGGCGGCCACCGGACCGGTGACCAGGCGGACCAGCGCCACTCCGACCACGAGCCGGGCCACCGCCATGCCCTGCTGGGCGGCCATCATCCAGCCGAAGGCCTGACGCCCCTGGAGCATGCCCACGTACAGGGGCTGCCAGAGCACCCCGCCCACCGCCACGGCGGTGGCCAGGAGCAGGCGGGGATCGTCGTGCCCGATCCAGCCCAGCAGGGGCCGGCGGGCGAGCGTGCTGACCAGGATCACGGCCACGCCGGTGAGGCTGAGCCGGCCCCACCACACCCGGGCCATCCCCCGCAGGGCCCCCGGCCGCGAGGCGCGGAGCCCGAGGGTGGTGGTGTGGGAGAACGCGCTGCGCAGGGCGTCCGCCGGCTGCATCACCAGCAGAAACACGCTGTTCATGGCCATGAACAGGGTGAAGTCGCGCGGGGGGAGGGACCAGCCCATGAACACCTGGAACCCCAGGTTGGCCAGATTGCCGATCTGGGTGAACGCGAGCAGGAGCAGGCTGCTCCCGGCCAGACTGGGCTCCCCGCCCATGCCCGGAATCTCGACGGGGTCGGTCTCGGCGAGGACGCTCACGCCCGATGCACCCAGGGACCGAGGGTCCGGTCATAGAGTCTGACGCAGAACCGGAGCGGCGAGAAGAGCAGCCGCAGGCGGATCACGGCCACGAACATGTCCCAGGTGGCCCGGGCATAGCGGACGTGGGTGCCCGGGCGCTCCCTCCACACGGTGGGCGCCTCGCGGATGACCGCGCCCAGCCGGCGGAGCTGGAAGAGCAGGTCCACATCGAAGGCCCAGCGGGTGATGCCCATCCGCCCGGCGGCGGGGACCAGGACCTCGCGCCGCACCCATTTGGCCCCGCACTGGGTGTCGCGGAACGGAAAGCCGAACAGGAGCCGGACCAGGAGGTTGAAGGCCCGCGAGCCCAGGCGCCGGGGGAGCGGTGGCGGGGGATCCACCACGGAACCGGGCATCCGGCGCGAGCCGATCACCGCGTCCACGCCCGGCCCGAGCAGGTCGAGCAGGCGGCGGAACTCGGCCGCCGAGGTGGCGCCGTCGGCATCCACGAATCCAACGGGGTCGAACCGGCTGTGCCCGATGCCGAGCCGGACGGCCGCCCCCTTCCCGATGGGGGCGGGCTCCTCGATCAGCCGCAGGTGGGGATGGCCGAGGGCGGCCTCGCGGACCCGGTCGGCGGTCCGGTCGGTGGACCCGTTGACCACCACGATGATCTCCGCGTCGTCGAACCCCTGCCCCGGCCGGAAGGTCTCCAGAAACGAGGGCAGAACCGCGGGCAGGCGCTCCGCCTCGTTGCAGGCGGGGATGATGACCGACACCGCGTTCAGCCGTCGGCCTCCGGGGCGTCCTCCGGCGGCGGATCGCCCTCGGGTTCGGGGCCCTCCGCACCCGGATCCGGCTCCGGGCCGGGTTCGGGCTCCGGTTCGGGAGGCGGTTCGGGAGGGGGCGCCGGTTCGGCGGCGGGCGCCGACCCGCGCCGCCGGTAGAGCTGGAGCGTGGTATGGGCCTGACCGAACGGGTGGCGGGGGTCGCCCACCGGCTCGAACCGCGCCTCCAGTGCGTTCAACCAGGCCTCGCGGCGCTCGGCGGGAAACGGGGTGACCGTCGGCGCGGCGATGGCCAGGGTATAGCCGGAGATGGCGGCGGCGGTGACGGCGGGATTGTCGAGGATCCGGTCGAGGTGGGCGGGCGAGAGCACCCGAAGGCGATCCGCCCGCTCCGCGTCGAGGTCGGGGAAGACGCTGAAGGGACCGAGTTCCCATCCGCGCGGCACGGACCGGTTGGCCTCGACCGCCAGGTACAGATCCTGGGTCAGCACCGGGCTCGCCGGATCGGAGATGGCGGCCAGATCCCGGGCGGCGGCCTGAAGGGAGGCGACCGGAGATTCCGGCTTCCGGAGCCACCAGATGGTGTCGCGTCCATAGACGAACCAGTCGGCCCACAGCGGGGATCCGCCCAGGGCGATCAGAGCCCCCGCCGCGAGCAGGCCGGTGGCGGCCCGCTGAAACCGTGCCGGGAGAAGGATCTCGACCGGTTCGTAGTTCTTGCGGCCGGTCATCTGGTGGACCCAATAGGCGGACACGCGGGCCAGCCCGGCCCCGACCAGGGCCACGGCGGCCGGGAACAGGAACACCTGGTAGTCGTCGTAGGGGAAGGGCGCGGCGAGGTGCACGGCGGTCACCGCGCCCACGGCCGCGAGGACGGGCAGGAATCCGGGGTTGCGGGTGACGGCCGGCGCGGGGGAATGGCGCCAGGCGAGGACCAGACGGACCAGCCACGCCCCCAGGCCGAGCAGAATCAGCAGCAGGTAGTTCTGGAGGGTCCGGGCGATGAAGCCGGCCTTGAAGAGCAGGAGGTCGCCGGCCCCCCCGGCATCCCGGGCGGCATGGAACCGGACCACCCCTTCCATGAACCCGTCCGGATGCGCCCGGAGCGCGGGGAGGATGAGGATGCCCAGGGCCACGGCCAGCATGGGAAGGAACACCAGCACGGCCCGGGCGCGGAACCGGGGCGGGCAGGCCCCCAGCGAAAGCAGCAGCACCAGGATGGCGGCCCCGGCGGACAGGCGGGTCGCGGTGGCCGCCGCCAGAAACACGGCGGCGAAGCCCAGCCAGACCGCCCGCTCGCGGAGCTGCCCTTCGATAAAGGCCAGCAGGCCGAGGACCAGAAAGAGCGAGGTCAGCGAATAGGTCTTCACCACGGCGCTGTACTGGATCTGGAACAGGCTCGAGACCCCGAGCAGCAGGGCCCAGACAAAGGCCGCCGTGCCGCACCCGGGGGGCGCGAGCCGGGCGGCCAGCACGCCGCCGATGATCACCGCCACCAGGGCCAGGCCGGCCGTGATCCGACGGGCCCCCAGGAGACCGTGCTCCCGGACCACGTCATCGAAATAGGCGTACACATGGGGCATCACCGGCGGCTGGGTGAAGAAGAAGTCCTGATACGGCACCCGGCCGGCGTTCACCTGCCGGGCCGCGTAGAGGTACCAGCCCTCGTCGTGGTTCAGGTCGGCCCGCCGGGCGGCGATCTCCGAGAGCGCGACCAGCGCGACCAGCGCCCCGACCACGTAGGCCGCCCATCCCGCCCTCATGGCGTCCCTCCGGATGGCGTCGCCGGTTCGCACCCCTGCTCCAGGAACCGCCGGAGCACCCGGCCCCCCTTCTCCAGCTCCGCCGCCTCGATGAACTCGTCCTCGGTATGGGCCTGGCGGATGGAGCCCGGCCCGAACACCACGGTCTCGCCGCAGGTGCGGGCGAACCAGGGGGCGTCACTGCACCAGTCCACCCCCCCGGACCGCGCGGGCAGGCCCTCCGACTCCAGAGCCCGGGTCAGGCTCCGGACCAGCCCCGTGTCTCGCGGCGTCGCCAAGGGTTCGATCTCCTGGATGGTCTCGATGGAAAACCCCGTGATGCTGGCACGTTCCACGAGTTCCTGCAACTCTCCGGCCAGGTCGTCCCGGACCCGGGCCGGGGACAGCTCGGGGGTCAGCCGGATGTCCAGATCCAGCTCGGCCCGGTCGGGGATGATGTTCACCGAAATCCCCCCCTCGACCCGGCCGAAGTTCACGCTGGGCCCCGAGAGGTCGGGATCCGCTCCGCCCTCCCCCCACTGGAGGACCCGCGCCTCGACCAGGGGGATCAGCTCGGCCAGGGCGCGGATCGCGCTGACCCCCCGGGCCGGGGCCGACCCGTGCCCGCTCCGGCCCTCGAGCCGGACCCGGCACCAGAGCGCCCCCTTGTGGCGGTGGATGATGCGCAGGTCCGTGGGCTCGAGAATCAACGCCTGGTCCGCCCCCAGACCGCGTTCGGTGAGCTGGCGGGCCCCCAGATTGCCCTTCTCCTCGCCGCAGGCGCAGACCACGACGAGCTGCCGCCCCGCCTCCCGGAAGCGGGCCACCAGATCGCGGTCCAGCGCCGCCAGCAGCGCGGCCAGCGAGCCCTTCACGTCGCAGGCGCCCCGGCCGTAGATCCGGCCGTCGGCCACGCGGGCCTCGAAGGGCGGGATCTTCATGTTCACCACCGACACCGTGTCCATGTGCGCCTCGATCAGCAGGCTGGGACCGTCGCCCCGGGGTCCGCTCCGGGCGATGACGTTGGGCCGGCCGGGGGCGTCCTCCTCGCGGGCGACCTCGAACCCCCGCTCCCGCAGCAGGGCCTCCATCAGCTCGGCCATCCGGGCCTCGCCGGTCCATTCCCGGGGGTCCGGTTCCTCTGGGTTCACGCTGGGCACAGCGATGAGTCGGACGAGAAGGTCGGTGCAATTCATGCTTGTCTTTTCCGGCCGGTGGCCCGACCATCTCCGCAACATGTTGGGCTCCGGCCGCCTGCGGACCACAGGATATTGACATCTTGGCCCGCCGGGGCGGAACATGCCCGGAACTGTAGCCTGTTTTCGCGGGGATACCAGCGCCGTGTACCTCAAATCGATTGAAATGACCGGGTTCAAGAGCTTTGCCGACCGGACCCGTTTCCAATTCGAGCCCGGCCTGACCGCCGTGGTCGGCCCCAACGGCTGCGGGAAGAGCAACGTGGTGGACGCGGTCCGCTGGGTGCTGGGCGAGCAGAGCGCCAAGGCCATCCGCGGATCGAGCATGGCCGACTGCATCTTCGCGGGCACCGATCAGCGCAAGGCGCTCGGCCTGGCCGAGGTCAGCCTGACCCTGGGCGACTGCGAGTCGCTGGGGCTCGAGTACAACGAGATCACGGTCAGCCGGCGGGTGTTCCGCTCCGGCGAGGGACAGTACCTCATCAACAAGACGCCCTGCCGCCTCAAGGACATCCAGCGTCTGTTCATGGACACCGGCATCGGCACCAACGCCTATATGCTGATGGAGCAGGGCAAGATCGACCGGCTCATCAACGCCAAGCCCGAGGAGCGGCGGGTGGTGATCGACGAGGCGAGCGGGATCACCAAGTACAAGGCGGACAAGAAGGAGGCCACCCGCAAGCTGGAACAGACCGAGGCCAATCTGCTGCGGCTGGACGACATCCTGCGCGAGGTGAAGCGCCAGATCGGCTCGCTGCAGCGCCAGGCCGGCAAGGCCCGGCGCTACCAGGCCCACCGCGAGCGGCTCAAGGCGCTCGATCTGTATGCCGCCCGCCTCGGTCTGCGCGACCTCGACCAGGCCCGCGAGCGGCTCGAGCGCCGCCGCATCTC
>PXDE01000555.1 GCA_003566475.1 PVC group bacterium
CCTCGCGGCTTTCGGGGCGCGGACTGCGGGCGAGCGCCCGCGCCGCCTCGGCGCGGACGGTCCAGTAGGGATGGCGGAGGGCGTCGGCCAGGGCATGGGCGGCCCGGGGATCCTCGGCGAAGTCCCCAAGGGCGGTCGCGGCCCCGGTGGCGACCGCGACATCTCCCCGGAGGCCGAGGAGACGGGCCAGAAGGGGGACCGGATCCTCCTCGGCCGAACGGGCGTACGCCTGGGCCACATACCATCCCGCCCCGAGGTACGTTCCGTCGAACGGAGCGCCGGTGAGTACGGCCCATTCCGCGAGGGATTCCTCGTACCGACGAAGGCGGCGGGGCCACCCCCAGGCATCGAGCTCCGTAACGCCTTCCCCGCCGGCTCGGTCCTCGCCCTGAGCCCGGACCATGCGATGGGCCAGCCAGGCCCGGAGTTCGGGTTCTTTCCCCGGCATGCCCCGTTCGGCGGCGAATCGGAGAAGGTCCGACCCTCTCCCGCGGGGCCTCACGTCGCGTCGAAGGGCCAGGAACTCCTCCCACAGAACCTCCATGGCTCGGTCGGGGGCCATCGCCACTATGATCTTCTGGAACTCCCGCTGGGGACCGGAAAAGTGGCTGTCGGACCGGTACGTCGCAAGGGCCGAGTCAAACGCCCTCGGGTCGGCGTCCTCGGCCAGGATTCGCAGGGATTCTCGGCGTGCCAGATACGGCTGCTGGAAATCGGCCTGGTCAAGGAGGAGCCGGGAGCGGTCAGGCTCGGGCAGGGAGGTCATGGCTCGGACCATGTCGGGGGAGACGGCCTCTTCCAACATGTCGGTGAGCCTCCCGAAAAGGTCCAGGGCAAGAGCGGGAGATCGGGTGGCCAGGATCCGCATGCCTTCGGCCAGGGCGGCGGAGCGTGCGCCGGGAACGTCTCGTGCGTGTCGCTCGATCCAGTCGGCCAGGACTGCGGGAACCAGCTTCCCCGCCCAGTCCAGATGGATCAGGCACGCCAGGGCCATCCCGTCGGCGGGCGCGTGGCCCGGACTCTCCGGGATGCCGAGGCGTCGGAGCAGATCCACGTCCAGACCCGGAGGCCTCAGGTTAAGTTCGCGCAGGGCCTCCAGAGAGGCGTTCAGAATGGGCATGGGACCTGTCCGATCCGAAGCAAGACTTCGCCGGGCCGCCTCCAGAACCTCGTCGGCGAACGCGTCATCGGCCAGGATCCCGATCACCTTCAGCCGGGTCTCGAGGTTCCGGGGGTCGGGCGGCGTCCTCCGGAGCCAGGCCCGGGCTTCGTCGGGCGCATAGCGGGCCAGCCAGACGCCGTCGCCGCTCTCCAGCGCGAGGGGGGTGCCGAGTCCCGCCCGGAGGGCGGCCAGCTCGGCAGGCAGTCCGGACGCGATGCGGTCGTCCAGAAGCCAGGCGGGCCGGGTCTCGAGGAGAGCGGGCGTCCAGTCCAGGTCTTCGGGCATCCGATGGGCGAAACGCCGGAAGGCCCGCTGGCCGTCGGTTGTCCGCTCGGCGAGGTCGACCAGGGCCCGGCCCGCCTCCCGGGAACCGATGCGGACGAGGCCTTCGACCGGAAGGGGGTCCTCGAAAAGCGTGGCCAGACGGATCAGGATGGGAACCCAGGCGTCGCCGCCACCATGGCTCTCGATGCAGAGGTCCGTCATCCAGCGCAAGTCATCGTAGCCATGGGGACGAATGGCGCGATGGTGAAGTTCCAGAGCCTGATCAAGATGCGTCAGCGCCTCCGGCGTGCCGATCCGGGCCAAGGCCAGTCCGTTGCGCTGCCAGGCGCGGCGCAGGTCGGCGCCCCCGGGGGGCTGCCGTTCCATCTTGGCGGCGATGGCCGGGGCGGCCGGTCCGTATCGGAGCCAGCCCAGGGCTTCGGCCAGAATGGGCGCGATATGCGTCGGTGCCGCGTCGAGGCGCGCGAGGATCGTGGCGGCGGCCTCCGGTCCGAAGGAAGCGAGGTCGGCGGCCCACGCGTCTCCGTGCAGATGCAGAGGCCGGTCTGCGTCCGGGCCCATGAGGTAGTCGAGGACAGGGGATAGGGTCTTGGGTTCCCGGTATTCCGCCAGTACGCCTACGGCCATGCGGCCGCGCCACGATCTGTCCCAGGTTTCGTGAGCCGATTCCAGGACGTCCATCATGGCCTGTGGAGCCCGGGGGTTCCGGGCATGGATCAGGCCAAGGAAGGCGGCTTCGGGCATGGGCACCCGATGCACCGTGGCGAGAAAGGTCTCGGTGGCCTGGGAGTCGCCGATCAGGCTCAGGCTGGGCAGGGCATAGGTCTCGCCCGGCCGACGGGTCTCGAGCCCGATGAGGGCCCGGACCGGGGGATCGGGCGAGAACGCGATCTCCCCGGCCCGCTCGCGAGCCTGGGGCGCGCGGGTTTCGATCTGGCGTCCCAGGCTCCCCGCCGGAAGGTCGGGCAGGCGGCGGACCCTGGCCGCCAGGGGCCGGCGGAGCGCGAACAGGAGCACGAGGAAGATGCCCAGCGTGACCAGCCAGGCCTGTCGCTTCTCTGCGGGCGTGAGCGGCTCGGGTCTCCTCGGAAGAATAGCCGCCGGATCAGGTGGCGAGAGCATGCCCCGTTGTACTCGGAACCCCCGTCCGGAGAAAGCCCGGAACGCCCATCCATCCATCCACTTCCCCGCCAACGCCCGAAATTTCCGGCAAAGGTTTGCCCGTTCTCCGCCGCTCCGTTAGGCTTGGAGCATGGAGAGCATGACGACCGCCCCCGCCGCTTCGCGCTGGACGGTCCGCGACCGTGTGCTGGATCTGGCCGGACCGCCCCTGGTGATGGGGGTGGTCAATGTCACGCCGGACTCGTTTTCGGACGGGGGCCGGTTCCTCGATCCGGCGGCGGCGGCGGACCGGGCGGAGGCCTTGCTGGCCGAGGGGGCCGACCTGCTCGACGTGGGCGGCGAGTCCTCCCGGCCCGGCGCGGCGCCCGTGGACGAAGCCGAGGAGCGGGCCCGGGTGGTTCCGGCCGTGAAGTCGATTCTGGCCCGTCGGCCCGAAGCGGTCGTTTCCGTGGACACCACCAAGGCCGGGGTGGCCCGGGCCGCCCTTGCCGCCGGCGCGCGGATCGTCAACGACATCTCGGCCGGGGCCGACCCGGAGATGTTCGCGGCGGTGGCGGAGGCCGGGGCCGGGCTGATCCTGATGCATATGCAGGGGCGGCCCCGGACCATGCAGGACCGTCCCGCCTATGCCGATGTGGTGGCCGAGGTGCGGACGTTTCTGGACCTTCGCCTGGCGGCGGCGATGCGGGCGGGGATTCCCGAGGACGCGCTGGCCCTCGATCCGGGCTTCGGGTTCGGCAAGGCCCTCGACCACAATCTGGCCCTGCTGCGCGGGCTGGACCGGATCGTCGCGCTGGGGCGGCCGGTGGTGGTGGGGGTGTCGCGCAAGAGCATGCTGGGGACGATCACCGGCCGGCCGGTCGGCGAGCGGCTGGCGGCAGGGCTGGCCGCCGAGGCCTTCGCCCTGGGCCGCGGGGCGACGGTTCTCCGGGTCCACGAGGCGGGGCCGGCCCGGGATCTGGCCGCGGTCTGGCACCGGCTGGCCCGAGGGGGGGCGGCATGAACTACGACCTCCTTCTGCGCGTCTGGCCCGGCCGCGACGGCATGGTGGAGATCCTGGTCCTCACGGCGGGCATCTACTTCCTGCTCACCTTCCTGCGGGGCACCCGGGGCGCGGCCGTGCTTACCGGTCTGGCCGTGAGCCTGGTCCTGCTCTACGGCCTGGTCAACTTCCTGGGTCTGCTCACCCTGGGCTGGATCCTCCAGGGCTTTCTGGTCTACCTGGCCATCTCCATGGTGGTCATCTTCCAGCCCGAGATCCGGTGGGCCCTGGCCGAGCTGGGCCGGCGGCCCCGCTGGGGCAAGGCGGCGGCCGAGGAGCGCTCCGCCATGATCGACGACATCGTCGAGGCGGTGAGCACCCTGTCCGACAAGAAGATCGGGGCCCTGATCGCCATCGAGCGGCATATCGGCATCCGGGGCATCCGGGAGACCGGCACCCCGGTCGACAGCGCCCTGTCTCCGGAGCTGCTGGGCAGCCTGTTCTTTCCCAAGTCGCCCCTGCACGACGGCGGGGTGGTGGTCAAGGACGGCCGCATCCAGGCCGCCGGCTGCGTGTTTCCCCTGTCCGGGCGGGCCGAGCTGAGCCGCACCCTGGGTACCCGGCACCGGGCGGCGGTCGGCCTCACCGAGGAGTGCGATGCCCTCGTGGTGGTGGTGTCGGAGGAGACCGGGAACATCTCGGTGGCCTTCAACGGGCAGCTCCGTCGCGGGCTCGATCCCCCGTCCCTGCGGCGGATCCTGCATTCCATCCTGAGCCGGGCCTCGGCCCTGGCCCCGGCCCGCGGGGCCGAGGCCGCGGCTGCCGAGGAGATTCTGGCCGGGGAGGTGGCGGAATGATCCGGCTGCCCCGTCCCGTCCGCGAGGTCTCCCGCAACTGGCGCATCCTGCTGCTGTCGTTCGCGCTGGCTTCGGCGGCCTGGCATGTGGCCCAGGACAAGCTCAACTTCGCCCGGCTGTTCGCCGAGGTGCCGGTCCAGGTCCGGGTGCCCGAGGGCCTGTCCCTGCTCCGGCTCGAGCCCGCCACCGTGGTCGTGCGGCTGCGGGGGCTGGAGCGCGACCTCCGGGCGGTCAACCCCGCGTCCGTGGAGGTGGACCTCGATCTGACCGGCCTCGACGGGGGGCCCGAGGTCCGGGCCGTGATCCGCAACCGGGATGTCCGCTTCCCCGGCAATTTCCAGGTCGCGGACGTGAGCCCCCGCGAGGTCGATCTGGTGATCGACGCCATGGCCGAACGGTCGGTGCCGGTGAAGCCCCGCATCCGGGGCACCCCGGCGGGCGGGGTGGAGTTCGAGCTTCGGACCACCCCGGCCACGGCCCGGGTGTCGGGCCCCCGGTCCCTCATCGCCAACCTGGAAAGCATCGCGACCGAGGAGATCGACATCGACGGGCTGCGCCAGTCGCGGACCGTGGTGGTGCCGCTGGCCGCCCCGCCCGACGTTCCCTGGATTCGCCTGGATCCCTCCCGGGTCCAGGTCGAGCTTCAGGTGGTGGACCGGTCCGTCGCCCGCGAGTTCGAGGGCATCCCGATCCGGATCCTGGAGGCGGCGGGGCGCCGGGCCGACCTCATCACCGTCCCGGCCGAGGCGGCGGTCACCCTGGCCGGCCGGGCCGATGTGGTGGCCAGCCTCG
>PXDE01000459.1 GCA_003566475.1 PVC group bacterium
CCTCCTAGAGCCGGACCTCCGCCGTGCAGCCTTCGGGCGTGAAGAAGTCGTGGTAGGTGATCGTCCCCCCGGTGGCCGGGGGCTCCTCCTGGACGCCGGCGCCGGGACCGGCGCCCGGCCGGCCGGGGACGCGGGCCTGCGGGGGGAGGGTGACGTGCGGGGGCGGGCCGCCGGAGGCGGATGGGTGCTCTGGTCGTTCCCATCATTGCTGCTCCCTCCCTGGTTCAGAGAGTCCCCCCTCGCTGATATCGGAAGCGGACGACCGATCCGGAAGAATGAGAGCATCCTCATGGGAGGCCGCATCTCCTGATGAGGACTGTTGTTCATCAGCTAGCCGTGCTCTCTGTTCCAAGCGGCGGACATCGTCGGCAGAAGCGATTGTGATAATTGCTGTATGCGGCTCCCAAGTATCCACATGGTACATCTCGCCGCAGAAACGACACTTGAAGATAGCATCAAATCCCAGGAACGTTACGAGAGCAAACGTTTCTTCGTCCAAGAAGTCGTCCGAGTTCTTCGCGCCTTTGCACTTGCACTCCGGATGCTCGGCCAAACCAAGCAATTTACCAAAGAAGTTCCATAAGCACATGGTGCGAACCCAGTGGCATGTTAGGTATGGCGCGTTCCGTGAACCCAAACCTTCCCTCGTGCGTATAAGTTACGCCTCTTCCCGTAAAGAGGGGATACTTGTGCATCCTTGGAATTGATTGCGAAACACCTCTGAGGTCTACGAGAACCGCCCTGGGTTGGCCACGAACAAGATACCGAGCCGCATCCCCTTGGGTGTAGCCAATATTCGTGAGCAATCTTTCGGGGGATACGCCAGGCTGGGCGAGGGCGCGAGCGTCAAGTACAAAGACCGGGCTCCCGACTCCAAGATGCGTAGCTCCGTGAGGAACCACGCGAACTCCCATGTCCAGGTGGATGGGCACATGGGCGCGAAGGTCGAGTGCGGGCCCGTGCTCAGCGCCGATGAACCGCGGCCCCACGGCTTTGGCATAGATGGCGTCCGTATGGATCATCTGCCTGCCCAGCGAATGGGCAGCGGTCCCCGCCCGCCTTCCCGCCCAGCCGAGGCCGTGCCGGGAGCCCACGAAGGCGCCCTCCGCCAGTACAATGAGCTGGCTCTGCTCGAAAACAGCCCCCGCATACTCGCCGATGTCAAAGCCATCCTCCCTATGGACCTGGAAGATCGCCTGGTTCGCCGAGGCATACGCCACCGCGCCGCCTTCAGCACGTATCAACCATGCGGCGCCGGATCGCAGACCGCCCTGCCGGGCCCATCCCGCAGTCAGGGATCCCGCGACCTGGCGGGCCGGGAGGCCCGCGGCAAGCCCGGCCAGGGCCGCCGTCTGTTCGATGTCCAGCTCACGCTCTAATCGAGGGATGCGCTGGATGTCCTCGAAGGACGTGGGCGCATGGGCGTTGCGCTTGCTGAGCAGCCACAGCATGAACGCCAGGAATCCGACTTCGAATCCGGAAAGCAGTCCGGACTCGTCCATGGCATTGACGGGGGAGGACCGCAGCGCCGAGTAGAGGTTCGGGTGCTCCGCCGGTCCCAGTGGATCCGGTGTCGCCCACCTTCCGAGGGTCGGGTGTCGGTAGCGGAAGCGAGTGCAGATCAGGCCGGCGCCGGAAACGTGCGGATCCTGGACCAATCCCTGGCTCCCGACGCGCCAGTTGAAGCAGCTCGCGTTGCGGGAACCGAAACCGGGATCCAGGAAGTCCAGGGTTCCGTAAGCATCGAAAACATACCGTTCCGCCACGTCCCCGTCGGCCCGGACTACGGAGGACACGTTGCGAACCGCGTCCTGCTGGGCGTAGAGCCGCTCGTCGAGCACGCCCTCGTCGTCCGTGTCGCGGTCCCGGAGTACAAGATCGTCGATTCGGCCCGATGGCCCGGCGAGCGCGGCCGGGCTCCACACGTACTGCTCGCGCACCGTGTCGCCCCCACCCCCCTCCTCGCGCACCTCGGCGAGCTGCCAGGAAGGGGTGAAGTAGTCGTGGTAGGTGATCGTCCCCCCGGTAGCCGGGGGCTCCTCCTGGACGCCGGGGCCGGGACCGGCGCCCGGCTGGCCGGGGACGCGGGCCTGCGGAGGGAGGTTGACGTGCGGGGGCGGGCCGCCGGGGGCGGGAGAACCCGGGGCGGAGGAGGGCGAGGCGGCGGAGGCGGAGGACTCCGATGGGGCTCGGATGGTCCTCACGATCCGGCGGCCGGTGGCGTCGTAGCGGTATTCGGCCAGGGTCTCGTCGGCGGAATCGGCCAGCCGGACCAGCCGGTCCCAGGCGTCGTACTTCGCCTTCACCTCGACGGTGAAGTCGTCCTTACGGGCGGCGGGGAACTTCGTGGTGTTGCCGCTGTGGTCGTACTCGGGCTGGACCGCGTCCTCGCCGGTGATATGGGTGATCTCGTTGCGGGCGTCGTGGGTCCGGTGCTGGGCGGTGAAGCCGGTGTCAATCTCGTCCCGGCTTCCGGAAGAGTTGAACCGCGAATGGACCCACCTTCGTGAAGACGCTACGGCACGGCACGCACGAATGAACGCGAATGGGGAGGTGGCGTTTGGAGTGCGGAACTTTGAGTTCCGCTTTGGCTGGCCCGCGGCGGAGGTCGGGGCGACGCGGGACACACAGCCTTCACGAGGAAAAGCGGGAGTCAGACTCCCGCACTCCAAAAGGGCTGTCGCCCGGCTCTGCCGGTCGCGTCTGCCCCATTCGTGTGGATTCGTGCGCATGTCTTCATCCCGCCTCGGCGGTGATTCGTGGTTCCACTAGGCCGCTTGGCGGGAGTGGCTGGCCCCGCCGCTCATCTGCGAATATGCCACACCCAACGCCGGTGTCGAGCCGCCGACGGCCCCGGTTCCATCCCGTATGGCCCCGTTTTCGGCCCCGGAAATCGCCCCATAGCACTCCACAGACCCTCCGGATCCGCCTAAGCAATTGCTATTCATCGACTAAACGTGGTCCGACCCCGTGCCGGAAACGTGGTCCGACCCCGTGCCGGCGTCGGGGGGGCGATTCGCTGCCGAGGGCTGACGGATGGAGCGGAGGAACATCAGGAAGCCCATGACAGGGAATCCGACCGCCATGGGTATGGCGAACAATGTGCCTGGGGCCGAAACAGCGTTCTCGTGCTGCAACATCCTCCAACCGGCCAGACCAAGAAGTATGAGCACCATCAGCAGGATCCTCAAGGGCACCGGAAGTCCCCATTTGCTGCTCGGATCGTCCGCCGGCCATTCGAACACACCGATCCAGAACATGAGCGCGCATACCAGAACCGGGAGCACCGACGCGGCGAGGATTGTCGCGTGTGCCTGCCAGAGGTCCAGGATGATCCACGAGAACCAGGTGTTCGCGGACGCGGCCGCCATGGGGAGAAGGGCGGATCGGCTACGGATCATCGCTTCGTCCATCGCTGTCACGATGGCCTGGGACGGGGTCGGGCTGGTCCCCCGCCCCGGTCCGGGCGCACGCGGCGAAGCGGATGGAATACACTACGCCAACGAAACCTATGATGGGGAATCCGATCGCCATGGGCGTGGCCAGCAAGGCGACGGCGGCACGGCGGGGGCTCTCCTGGATCATCATCCGCCAGCCACCCAACCCGAGAAGGACGCATGCTGCCAGAAGGTACCGCAAGGGCACCGGGAGTCCCGATACCCGATCCGGATCGTCGCTCCGCCAGTCGAAGACGCCGATCCAGAAGACCCAAACCGACACGAAGATCGGCAGCGCGAGCGCGACGATGATGTACGGGTGCATCCTCAGGTAGGCTAGGAAGTACACGGAGAAGACCATGTTCGCGGAAGCGACCGCCATGGCCATGAGCATGAAATGCTGGGGGATCATCGATTCTTCCATTCCTGGACAACGGCCCGCCTCACGCCTTCCGCGGCCGCGACAAGAGCTGCTGTTGCCGGAACAAAGTACTCTGGGGGGGCGTCGTCGTGGAGGCTGCCCTGGCTGCCCGCCGGGAACGGCAGGAACGCGGGGGGCGGCGGATCGGGTAGGTGGAAGGCCCGGAGGCCGTACGGATCGTAGTGGTAGCGCGTGCCCAAGCTTGATGGTCTTCTGCGCGATAAGGGCGAATATCTCGGCGGCCGGGGCCTCCGGAGCGGCCGCGAATGGTGGGCGCCGGCTGGTCTCATGGCTCCATCTCAAGGAGACGGCGCATAGAACGTCGTCTCACCGCGGACGCTCCTCGTCATCGCCAGAACGCCCTCGCGAAACAGGAGGCCCGTCGGCTTCGGCCGAGATCGGCCGCCCGCCTTTGAAGGACCGCGAGACCCAGACGCTGAGGAGCCACATCGCCACCGCTATGGCATATGCAATCATCAGCGCACGGAAACGAGGTAGCACGGTGAACACGATATACATGGCGACGGAGGATACCATGATCCCCGACCACAGGAGGCGGGCTGGGCCTGGATGCCTGAATGGACTTCCGATGCATGAAGAGAGCCACCAAACTCCGAAGAAACATGCGGCCATGGAGCCCGCGAAAGCCGGCCATCCTCCTATCACGATATAAACACCGCCCACCGTATGCCCGAAGGTTCCGAAAGCCAACCCATAGATACCCATGAGCAGGAGCAACGTGCCTAGAGCGCAGATCCACCAATCGCCGCCAGCCTTGCCCTGGTCCGTTCGGCCGTCCGCGCGTTCAGAAGTCATTGTCCTCTCTATCCATGTACTCGTTCACTTTTCGGTATGTGCCTAGAGCTTCCTCGACCGCAAAACGAAAGAAGACTCCCACTTGCCCCTCAGGGCTATCCGGCCATGATCCTGGCGCGAGGAACCCTCTCACGAACTTAAGCCCCTTGGAGTACTCGAGCCTTCCGGTGGCCGCATCGTACTTCACCATGCCCTGGATGGCCCTGTGGACGCCGGGAGCGGTGCCAATACGACTCGCGGCCCAATACCATGCGTGTTTGATTCGGTCGGCATGGAGAACCAGTTGGTGCGAGGATGCGGCTATCACGGAGGGCGCCTTCACGGCCCCGTAGATGAGGAGCGGGAGCGCGGGCGCGGCCAGGCTCGCATAGAACGCGACGTACCAGCCGCGGCCCGCTCCCATTTCGTCGAGCTGCGCCAGGGTGCTGTGCGGAATGGCGGCGGCGAAGTGGCGGTCGCGGGCCTCGATGTCACCGAGAGCCCAGAAGAGGCCTGCGGCCATGGTGTAGCCCATGGACAGGAAG
>PXDE01000167.1 GCA_003566475.1 PVC group bacterium
CAGGTCCGTACGTGACGGCCCGGACCCGGTCCCCCTCAGCCGCCTCGGTCCACGCACCCTCAGGACCTTCAAAACTCCAGGAGTACTCGAAATGCTCGGTGCCTCCCACCACTTCGAACTGGATCGCCTGAGGGGCCAGGGGGCTGCCCCCGGCAACACCCTATACCACAGATAGTTGCTCTGTGGAGGCCGGGGAGAACACCCCGTTAGAAGCCCGTTTTGAGGCCGAAAAGAGCGGCTAAGCATAGCCTGCGGGCTCATCCTCCAGCACCCTGCCTCGAAGCATCGGTTGGCCTTGGCCATGTCAGGATCGTACTCCGGTGAGGCTGTCGCCGAAAGCCAGAAAACCATGATCGTGCCGCCCCCCCCCGAACTCTCCCCTACCGCGCGGCTTCGATCCCTCTCCCGTACCCGACCTGCGATGCGCCGCCAGCCCATGCGCCCACCTGCCGGTCCCTCCCAACGGGGGAAGCCGCGCGCACTCACCCAGCGTGCAGGTACCCTCAAGAATCCGGCAGCCAGACCCGGACCTCGAGGTGCTGGCGGCCCCATTGCAGGGCCTCCTCGTGGGACCGGAAGTAGACGTCGAGCCGGTTGCCCTGGATGGCCCCGCCGCGGTCCTCGACCCGGCCGTAGCCGTAGCCGGGGATCTCCATGATGGTGCCGAACGGGAACCGCCGGGTGTCGGCGGCCAGGGTGCCAGGGCGAGCCCGGGTGCCGCTGGCCGTCACCCCCACCTGCTTGCGCTGCCCGCGCTGGGGCCCGTAGGCGTAGACCGGCCGCCCCCACCAGTTCCGGGTCCAGCCGCAGCAGGATCCGCAGGGACAGTAGGCGGTGACCTCCATCCGGACCGTCCGGGGCCGCGCCCCCCGGGGCGGGCGCGGTCGCGACGGGCGCAGCATCGCGCAGCCGCCCACCGCCGCCACCATCAGGGCCACCACCAGCATCCGCCGCTTCATCGTCCGTCCTCCTCCAGGCGGACGAGGTCGGCCCGGGACATCAGGCCCTCGATCTCGTCGCCTTCGTGTTCGATCCGCACCCGGGCCCAGTTCGGGGGCTCCTCGCCCAGGATCTTCACCCGCGTCCCCGCCCGCAGCGTGCCCAGCACCTGACCCGGATTATGCGCGGCGACCAGACGGGAGCTGCGGGTGACCCGGCCCGGCTCCGGGACCACCTCCGGCGCCCCCACCCTCCCCGACCACAGGCCCCGCCCGGCCCGGCGGGCCTCCTGCTCGAGGGCGAGCAGCCGGCGCTGATGGTCGAATCCGCTGGTCCCGTCGGGAAGGTCGGTCCGCCATCCGAACACCCGGGCCAGCCCGGCCGAGACCAGGGCCTCGTCGAGCCCGCGCCCGTCCGCGCCGATGACCAGGGCGTAGAACCGGGGATCCCGGCTGGCCCCCCGGGCGTCCTCGCGGCGGGTCTTCACCGTGAACGGCCGCGACAGGAACTCCATGGCGTACTCGGTAGCGAGATCGCCGGCCTCCGGGACCGCGCTCTCCGGGATCCCGAAGTGCAGGGCCTGCTCGCGGTTGCGGTCGGGGAAGCGGTCGTTGTCCTCCGGCGCGTCCACGAAGTACAGGCGCAGCAGCAGGCGCTGCCGCCCCGCCCGCACGTAGAAGCTGTCGCCGTCGTTCGAGGGGTGCTCGATGATCGTGCAGTTCCGGTAGGTCCGCCACTGGGCATGCCCGCGCGGGGCCCCCAGGAGCATGGCCGCCGCCGCCAGGGTCAGCGCCGGCCGGCAAACCCCGCTTGATCTCGCCAACCTCATTGGCATAGTCTAGACCACTTCACCTAATACGAAAAGGAAGGCCTCAGCATGGTGGCATGGATTTGCCGGTGGTTCCGCCGGGGGCAAACCGCTCCCCCCCGCTCCGAACTCGACATCTTCCATGCCCGGTGGCAGCGGCCGGACTCGGGTTCGCATGGCCGGCATGCGGATCCGGCCGACTCGGATATCTACGCCTCGGTGGCGGTGCCCCATACCACCCCGCGACGGCGCCGTCCCCCGGCCCGCATGCGTGGCTAGATCCCCCGCGCCGACGAAGGGGCCATCCCCCCGGCAACAGGCCGCCCGCATCGTCCTGCGCTGGTTGCAGGCCTCGGTCCGGCCCGAGCCGCTGGTCGATCGGGTGACCGAGTCGAGGGCGTTCGTCACCGAACTCGTGTACGGGACCATCCGGCGCTGGCGCAGCCTGGCCTGGTGGCTGGACCGGGCGGTGCCCAAGCCTGCGCCGCCGCCGGTCGAAGCCTGCCTGCTCTGCGGCCTCTACGAACTGGCCTGGATGGACACCCGGGCGCCGCACGCGGTGGTGTCGGAGGCGGTGAGCGCCGCCCGGGCGCTCACCGACCGCCGGGCGGCCGGGCTGGTCAACGCGGTGCTGCGCCGGTTCCTCCGCGAGGAGGACGCGTGGAGACGGGCTCTGGCCGAAGCCCCTCTGGCCATACGCGAATCCCATCCCGATTTCCTGGCCGACCGCTGGCGGGAGCGGCTGGGGTCCGAATCGGCCGAAGCGCTGTGCCAGTGGGACAACCGGCCTCCCCGGACCTGGCTCCGGCGGGTGGCCGACCGCGCGTCGGCGGAGGACTTCGCCCGGATCCTCGAACCGGCGGTGGACGCCCGTGTGGAGGTCTGGGGCGGGGAGTGGCACCGCCTGGCCCCAGGTCAGGCCCCGGACGGGATCCCCGGATTCCGGGACGGCCTGATCACCGTGGCCGATCCCGCCACTGGTCTGGCCGTGGACCTGATGGCCCTCCGGGCGGGGGAGACCGTGCTCGACGCCTGCGCCGCCCCGGGGGGCAAGACCATGCAGATCCTGGAGCGGGTGGGCGATTCGGGACGCGTGCTGGCCTGCGACGTGTCCGAGGCCCGGCTGAAGCCGGTGCGCGAGACCGCCCGCCGCCTGGGGCGGCGCCAGCTCAGCCTGGTCGCGGCCGACATGACCGAGCCCGGCGGCCCCGCCTCCACCTTCGCCCCCCGGGGGTTCGACGCCGTCCTCGTGGACGCCCCCTGCACCAATTCCGGAGTGCTGCGCCGCCGACCCGACGCCCGCTGGCGGTTCGACGCCGACCGCCTGGCCGGCGCGGTGGCCTGCCAGCGGACGCTGCTCGACGCCGCGGCGGGGCGGGTCCGACCCGGCGGACGCCTGGTCTACAGCACATGCAGCCTGGAGCCCGAGGAGAACGCGGAGCAGGTCCGGGCCTTCCTCGGACGCCACCCGGAATTCGCCCTCGACGCCGAGACCCTCATCCTCCCCCCCACCGCCCCCGACCAGGACGGCGTCTATGCCGCCCGGCTGATCCGCGCCCGGGAGGGCGCGTGAGCTGAGCGCTCAACCCGCGCTCTCTCTTAAACCGCGAATCGACCCAGCATGGCGACCCCGGAAGACGCTCCGTCGCAGCTTGGCACCACCGTAGCTCCCACTTCCAAGTGGGAGTTTCCGCACGCTCGCGGACCTGTGCCCCCAGAAACGCCCAATCGGAATTGGGCGCTACGTCCCCGTGACTCCCCCTTCCACGCGGAAGGTTCCGCATGTCCGTCTCCTACCCTTCAAGACAGCGTTGCCCTGGCGGAACCATGAAGAGGAACCGCGCAAGACCCGGAGCGGTTCCCCTGCGTGGTTCGGTTCTAGGGCGTGCGGCTGGCCACCCTCGCGGCCGCCTCGCGCAGGCCGCGCAGCTTGCAGAAGGGGGTGAGGCTGGGCGGAGGCGTGGGCTGGGCGGCGATCCGGCCGATGGTCCAGGCCGACAGCACCTTGCGCACCGCGTCCTCCAGTTCCCACATCGACTGGTGGAACCCGCAGGTCTTGGCGATCTCCTCCTTGGACCGGGGCTGGCAGTAGTTGCCCGCCACCGAGCCCTGAAGGGCCTCCACCACCTCGAGAAGGCCGATGGATTCGGGCTCGCGGGCCAGCTTGAACCCTCCCGCCGGACCGCGGTAGGAAAGCAGGATGTCGGCCCGGGCCAGGGTGCTGAGGATCTTGGCCAGGTAGGTGGGCGAGGTGCCGAACCGCTCGGCGAGTTCGGGCGGCCGGACCAGGCGTTCGGCCGGAAGGTCGGCCATATAGACCAGACCCTGGATTCCCATTTCGGTGGTGCGGGTGAGTAGCATGGCCGACACTAAAGCACAGATTCCCGCCGATGGGAATCCCCGATATTCGGGGTATGCCTTCTCCGCTGTCCAAGGCCCCGGAACTCGAGAACCCCTTCGACCCGAGTTCCGCGCCCACGGGGAACACCGTGTTCATCCTGAGCGAGGTCTACGAGACGCCGGTCGGCGTCCAGGACCACTTCGCCCAGGCCATGGGCAACTGGAAGGACTTCCCCGCCCTCGGGGCCTGGCTCCAGAAATGCAAGGTCACCGGCCTCCCCGCCGCCCCCATCGTCCACTCCCTCTGGTAGCTTCCCCCGCAGTCACCGGCGCGGGACGAGTCCAGTTAGAGACCCCTCTTCTCGTGCAGCACGATGGGCACGTGCCTGGCAAACCGCGGGAAGTCCTTGTCCGTTGTGAAGATGGCGCTGTGCCTTCGCACCGCAACGGCGCAGATCAGGAAATCCGTGTTCGATCCCTGAACTCCCTTGGCCCGGCATGTGTTGTAGAACTTCGCTGCGGTGACGTAATCCTCCGCAGTGAGGGAAAGGTCGGGAAATGCGGCCAGATGCTTCTCCAGCCTTGTGAACTGGGCGTCATCCCGCAAGCCGGAAAGCAGTTCCTGGCGGATGGGGCCGATGATGTCCACGCGGTGTTCCATGATCAGGCTCCTGAGCTCCTGAACGACACCGGACGGAACCTTCGTCGCCCGGCGCAGCGCCTCGGACCAGACGCTCGTATCCGCGAGCACCCTCATGTTCGGGCCCTCTGCCTCTTGTAGTCATAGTCGGGCGCATAGTCCACGGAGCCAAAGAGCGCGAGGATCTCCTGCTGCTCCAGGTGTCGGATGTAGTCCGTCAGGGCCTGGGTGACCGCCGACTTCTTCGTACGATGATGGCCAAGCTCGACGGCTCGTGTGATGAGCTTGTCGTCAATCTGCAGGTTCGTTGCCATAGGGTCCACCTCCACACACACTATCACACATGGGTCTGTGTGGCGTCAAGCCGACCTGTTCTGAGCCAGCGCCGAAGCGGCATGGTTAAGCGTTCAGCCGCAGCCGCTGAGCCGTTGGGTTCAGCCGGGTGGGGG
>PXDE01000399.1 GCA_003566475.1 PVC group bacterium
CCCGCCGCGCCAGCGGCGCCTTGGCCAGAGTTCCGCGTTCACGCGGAAGCCTTCCTCGCCGCTTCAGCGGCGGCGGGGTGCGCGGGGCATGAACGGCCAGGGGGAGGCGGCACCCCGAGGGGCTGAAGCCTCCCCGAAGACTTCCGCGTGAACGCGGGACTCTGGCGGGGTATCGCCCCCCCGCCTCCTCAAGGCTCCCCCGGCCACGAAGCACCCTCCTTCGCCAAGGCGCTACGTAGGGCAAGCCAAGCACCCGCCCTTGCCGCGGCTACGTCGGGCACGCCAAGCACCAGGCACCGCCCCCCCAAATCCACAATCAGTCCCCCTTGACATCCTCCGCCCCGAAGCCGAAGATCTGGAACCAGTAAAGCGACCCCGCCCGGAGGGTGGTTGTCCAACCGGGCCTTCATGGGGGGCAATGGCCGACTGGCATTGAGGGGCTACGAAACATGAAACTCATTATCACCACCCATGCCGAACAGGCGCGGAGCGACCGCGCCTTCTGGAGCGAGCAGCCGCCCGAGGCTCGTCTGGCCGAGGTCGAGCGGCTGCGGACCGAAGCTGGAAGGTTCCTCTATGAATACCCATCCCGACTTCGAAGAACTGTTACGATTGCTCGAAGATCACGGGATTGAGTACATGATCGTGGGCGGCTATGCCGTTGCCTTCCATGGACACCCGAGATTCACAAAGGACATGGATCTGTTCTTCCGCCTGACGGAGGAGAACGCGCTGCGCCTTCGGGAAGCCCTGGTCGAATTCGGTTTCCCCGAGCACGATCTCCCCCTTGAGGCATTCACGACTCGAGGAAACGTGCTGACCTTCGGCACGGTACCGACACGGGTCGACCTGATCAACGAGATCGATGGTGTCAGCTACGAAGAAGCCCGTCCCAATGTCGTGCGGGGCAGGTATGGCGACGTGGAGGTGGCCTTCATCGGCCTGGCCGACCTGGTAAGGAACAAAAAGGCCACGCCACGGATTAAGGACAAGGGGGATGTGGAGGAACTGGGTAAGCAATGACGAGCGGTTCCGGGGCCAGAGTTCCGCGTTCACGCGGAAGCCTTCGTCGCCGCTTCAGCGGCGGCGGGGTGGCCTGGGCATCGCCGACCTTGGGAGGCGACACCCCGAGGGGCTGAAGCCTCCTCGAAGACTTCCGCGTGAACGCGGAACTCCGGCTCGGAATTGCCCCCCCAAGGCTCTCGCAGGCACTTTCCAGACCACCGACCAGGGACCAAGGACCACGGACCACGGACCAAGGACCACGGACCAAGGACCCAAATCCCCTTGACTCTCCCCCCCCTCCTCCCGACACTCGCCCCCTATGACGGCGAAGCCCACCTACGCACGGTCGCCTGCGGTCTCCCCGGCGGCCCCGCCTCTGAGGGTTTCGCCTCTACCGGCCGTATTCAGCCCCAGGGAGAGGGCACATGGATGCCGGGCAAGGGCGCATGGGAATGACAGGATATGGCTGAACTGACGATCCATTTCGGCGACAACCTGCCGGTCTTGCAGGGCCTGCCTGCGGAATCGGTGGATCTGATCTACATCGATCCCCCCTTCAACACGGGAAAGGTGCAGAGCCGGACGCGGCTCTCCACCGTTCGCGACGAGCACGGAGACCGGACGGGGTTCCAGGGGAAGCGGTATCGGACGATCAAGCTCGGCACGAAGGAGTACGCGGACATCTTTGACGACTACCTGACGTTTCTGGAACCACGGCTGGAGGAGGCGCGGCGGGTGCTCAAAGGCGACGGCAGCCTGTTCTTCCATATCGACTACCGGGAGGTCCACTATGCCAAAGTCCTCCTGGATATGATCTTCGGACGCGAGGCCTTCCTGAATGAGATCATCTGGGCCTACGATTACGGGGCGCGTTCGAAGTCGAAATGGCCGGCCAAGCACGACAACATCCTCTGGTATGCCAAGAATCCGGAGGACTACCAGTTCCACCTCGAGGAATGCGACCGTATCCCCTACATGGCGCCCGGGCTGGTGGGGCCCGAGAAGGCAGCCACCGGGAAGACCCCGACCGACACCTGGTGGCATACCATCGTAAGTCCGAACGGGCGCGAAAAGACCGGATATCCCACACAGAAGCCGAGAGGCATCCTGGACCGGATCGTCAAAGTCCACTCGCGGCCAGGCGACCTGCTGCTGGACTTCTTCGCCGGAAGCGGCTCGTTCGGCGAGGCAGCCATTGAGCTGGGGCGAAAGTGCATTCTCGTGGACAACAACCCGGAGGCGTTGCGGGTCATGGAGCGCCGGTTCGCGGAGATCCATGTGGAATGGGTGGGGTGGACACCGGAGGCGCAGCTTGATGCGCCGGTGCAGAGGAGGCTGTTCGTATGACGATCAAAGACCCGGAAGTGAGGATTCTTGCGGGGATCAGCCAGGCATTGCAGGCGGAGTACCAGAGCGAGAACCGACACTGGGAGGGCAGCCCCTTTGCGTGGATCAAGACGAAG
The DNA here is from genome assembly GCA_003566475.1 of PVC group bacterium. GTDB lineage: Bacteria > Verrucomicrobiota > Kiritimatiellia > SS1-B-03-39 > PXDE01 > PXDE01. The sequence goes on from PXDE01000399.1 coordinate 2,469, forward strand.
CCATCCCGCCAAGTCGGCGCCATCGGCGAGAAGCTGGTGGCTGGATGGCTCGCCGCTCGCGGGTTCAACGTGGTGCGGTCTGGTGACTCCGATGCCGACCGGGTAATCGAGGACAGGCGAGTCGAGATCAAGTTCAGCACGCTGTGGGCCAACGGCGGGTACAAGTTCCAGCAGCTCCGCGACCAACGATACGACCTTGCCATCTGTCTCGGCGTATCGCCCTTCGATGCCCACTGCTGGGTCATTCCGAAGGAAGACGTGATTCGCCTCTGGCGGGTGGAGCACCGCATTTCGAGTCAGCACGGCGGACAGGGGGGCGCGGATACCGCGTGGATCGACGTTCGCGTCGAAGATCCCCCCGACTGGCTCAAGGAGTACGGCGGTTCACTGTCGGACGGGATCTTCGCGTTGTCCAGGATCACGGGTTTCAAGATCAGGAAGGTCCGGGAGGAACTCGGAGAGTACGACGCCTAGCGACGGCATCGAGCACTACGGACCTGACACTGGGCAGGAGGATCGGCATGCCCCCATCCATCCCCGAACGCGACTGGAAGTACTTGCGGCGGATTCAGCCGGAGATGCTGGCCGCGCTGTGCGCCAGGATCAACGGAAGGACGAAGGCGCTTCTGGACGCCGGCGGGAAGTCGGAGCACGAGATCTACGCGGATGTGTTCCAGCACATCGAGACGTCAGACCGGATCGTCGCCGAGTGCTTCGACGACTGGCGCCGCTCCGCCATCTGGCTCAAGATTCCCCTTCTGCGCCGGGAGGGGCTCCTGACCGACGACCATCTCGCGAACCTGTCCGATGACGTCCACGCTCTCCTGGAGAGGTTCCGGATGCTGGCGGGGGAAGACGGGGAGGCTGAGGGGTAGGAGGGAGGGAACCGCTCTTCCGTTGGCGGTCCGGAAGCGTTCCCTATGGCATCCACGGCCTTGGCGGCCACGGCTACGGTTGGCGGCTACAGTTCGGTCCGGCGTAGCTCCGCATTCCTTTCGGAGTTTCCGGGGATCCAGAGAACCACGGATGCACACGGATGGACACGGATGGGAGGAAAGGGTCGGGGCGGGGTCCGTCCTGGAGGGCCAGAGGATGTTCGGAACTCCATGGCCTGGCCGGGGGCGTTTCCTCGTTGCCTCGACCTGGAAGTGCCGGTCCCCATCTTCCATCTCAATCCCGCCGAAGTCCGTGTTCCTCCATGTCCATCCGTGGTTCTCCCTTCTCTCCCCCCGCTGCGAACCCCCGTAACCTCCGCGACCTCTGTGGTCCAATGGGTTGCGGCGGGGCACCGCGCTGGGTCCATTCTCGGTTTGTTCTCGGCGTCGCATCCTCCCTCGTCCCCCGCCCGGAGCCGCTCTTCCTCGAAGACTCGGGCGAGCGGCCGCTACAAGGGGAGGCCCGGGCGTCGTCCGCACGCGGCGGGTCGGCTTGACCGTCTTGGCCGGGGAACACCCCCCTCTTGTGACTCTTGTGCCTCCTGTGGCCATCCTCCCCGCCATCCCTTTGCGCTCTCTGCGTTCCTTGTGGCAAATCCCCTCCCCATTCGCGTTCATTCGCGTGCATGGCTCCATCCCGCCTTGGCGGTGATTCGCGGTTCACCCTCTGCGGATTTCCTCCTCAGGCGCGTGTCCTTCGGCGTTCCCGATGGCATCCACGGCCTTGGCGGCCGCGGCTACAGGCAGCCCCCTCCCCATTCGTGTGCTTTCGTGTCCATTCGTGGTTCCTCTTCCGGGTTCCCGCCTCAGGCGAAGGTCTGGTCCGGATCCGCGCCGTGCTCGGCGGCGTATTCGGGGATGACCGCGCGGAAGTGGTCGGCGAGGGCGGCGGCGGGTACCTGGCCGGGCGCGGCGGGGCGGTCGAGGTAGCCGTAGGCGAGGCAGGCGCCGAGGACGGGCAGCGCCGACCGCGTCCGCATGCCCAGAGGCCCCATGCCGATGACGCATAGCGGCCGCCGGTCCGCGCCCTCGAGCAGGCGGACCAGACGGAGCAGCTCGGTCGGCTCGCGCACCATCACCGCGAGCTTGGGCACCGCCGCCGGGCCCAGGGCGCGGGCCTCCTTCAGGAGATGGGCCAGCATCGCGGCCCGGGGACAGCCCTCGAAGTCGTGATGCGACACCACCACCACCTTCCCCGCCGCCCCCGCCCGGCCCACCAGATCGGCGGCCAGGGTCGAGGACAGCTCGATATCCACGGCGGCCAGCCGATCCAGGGCATCGGCCAGCAGGGGGCCCCGCTCCGCCTCGGGCGCGGTCCAGGCCCCGCCCTCGTCGGCCGCGCGCACGGTGAACAGGACGGGCGTGCCCGCCCGCTCGACCCGCTCGCAGAGGTCCAGCGCCGCCTGCGGGTCCAGATCCATGCTGTCGAACCGCACCTCCACCACGTCGCAGGGCGGCGGCGCCAAGCCCTCGGCGATTCCGCGCAGCGCCTCGGCCGTCGACACCGTCCCCACCACGCGGGGGGTCATGCCCAGCGTCCATCCGCCGATGTTCAGGCTCCCGGGTTCCATGCCGCGACGGTGCGACCACCCGGCCCTCTGGGTCAAGGCCGGACCTCAGTCCCCGGAGGGCGGGCGGCGGAGATCTTTCTTGGCGCCCTGCTTCCGTTTGTCGTCGAGCATGCGGGCCTTGGCCCGGCGGCTGCGGCGGCGCTTCTGGCGGCGGATCTTCTCCGCCGCCTGCCGCCGGGCCGACCGCTCCCCCTCCCGCCGC
>PXDE01000050.1 GCA_003566475.1 PVC group bacterium
GGATGGACCCAGGTCGCCTACGGCATGATGGCCAACCTGCGGGGCCGTCTTATCGAGACGGCCACCGACGATCCGGACGTCTGGGTGGTGGCCAGCATCGACGGCACCGACCCCCGGGCCATGCCGCCGGGATTCCAGGATGGCGATCCGCTGACCCTGGTGGTGTTCGTGTTCAACGACCACCGCACGCCGAGGGAGATCGGGCTGACCCTCCACGCGCCGCAGGGCATGCGATTCGCCGGACAGGGGCGGACCGAACAGAACACCATGGACTGGGAGACGTTCGAGATCGGGGTGGACCGGGGCGAGGTCGGTCTCGACAGCGACACCCGGCACGCGGTGTCCCTGCATCTGCCCGAGCGCACGGCGTGGAAGATCGAGATTCCGCTGGCGGGAACGCCGGTCGAGGGCCCCGAAGTGGTCCGCACCCAGTCGTTCAGCGGGGACATCATCCAGCCGGTGCGCCGCGACCGTCCGCTGGCCACGGTGGTGCCGGTGGATCCCGACCTCCTGGGGACCGCGCGCCGGGCCTGGCTGCGGCTGGTGCTCGAGGATGTCCACGAGGGCGAGGGCACGGCCATGGTGGGCGGCCATCCCGTCGCCCTCCCCAAGGCCCTCACCGCCGACAACCAGACCCGGATCGTTGAGATCCCGGTGGAGCTGGCGTGGCTGAGCGAGCGGACCCCGGTGACCTTCATCGTCAATGAGGGCAACTACGCGGGCTACCTCGTGGCCATGACCAGCCTGGTGCTGGAGAAGGGCCTGGCCCCCGAGTAGCCGTCGCGGCCACGCGGTGGAGCCTGGGGCGCGGGTCGCTGACTTGGGCGTGGTCGTCCCGTGCGCGTCCACGCCCTGGCAGGCGCGGCTACATAGCCCTCCCGCAGCCGCCGCGGCCACGCGGTGGACGCCCGCGAGAATTACGGGAGCGCGGGCCCGACCCGTGCGAAGCTCCTCTCCGGGCACAACGTCGCCTCGGCCCACGCTCGGGCCGCGCCCTCGGCGGGCGCAGCTACAGAACCCCACGCCCTGGGCGGGCGTGGCTACCCGTAGTCCAGCCTTGAGCATTTGCGTCAACCTAACGCGGAACCGATTCAAGCACAGTACGTTATGATCCGGATTGCCTGGTCCAGCGTCAGGCTTCCATAGCCGATTCCGGAGCCTCTGCCGAACCCCAACGGGGTTCCATCCGCCAGCCCAGGGTTGCGGCCTTGCCGCTACCCTGGGTCTATCGCCCACCAACGACCAACTCCAACGGGGTTGCGTCCGCTCCGCCCAAGGCGCTGGATGGGTCGGACGCAACCCCTTCAGGGTAGGGATGTTATCGGACCCTGGCACCCAGGGTAGCTCGTTCCTCGCAACCCTGGGCTGGGGCTACGAAGCCCCTTTGGGGCATCCGGATGCGCAGTCGGCAGCTTTCGCGTCCGCTTAGGTTGACGCGAAGGCGCCTTGAGGGATGCCAGCCGGTGGACGCCCGCGAGCACGACGCGAGCCCGAGCCCGGCCCGCGCGAAGCTCCTCTCTGGGCACAACGTCGCCTCGGCCCACGCGCGGGCCGCGCCCTCGGCGGGCGCAGCTACGGAGTCCACGCCCTGGCGGGCGCGGCTACACGTAGCCGCCGCGGCCACGCGGTGGATCTGCGCGCGGTAACGGCCTTGCCTCGCGGACGGTTCGGGCGTGTAATGGTGGCCTGCGAACAGCGAGGTGGTGGAGGATGGCTAGAAAGCAACCGCAGGAGTCGGGCAGCGAACCGTCGCCCGGAAGCACGCACCGGGCCCTGCTGATCGGGCTAGCCCTGGCCTTCGCCATTCCGCTCGTGCCGGCCCTGTACTTTCTGACCATTGTGCCCGTGGGTATGGTCATGGAAGCCATAGAGGATGTTTCCGGAGCCTATTCCGTAACCGATTTCTACATGACGCCCGCAGTGTGGCTTTATGAGGGCTGGCCAGCCTACAGGGCCTTTGTAGACTGGCAGTTGGCATGGCTGGGCATGTGAAGGTGTCTCCCCTTTCCCCACTCGGCCCCCAGTCCGGAGAAAACGATGAACCAGATTGCAGGCTGCGACGGGTGCCCGGCGGGCTGGCTGCTGGCCTCTCGGCAGGTGAAGGGCGGCGTGGTGACGGCGGCTCTCGCGGAGACGACGCGGGATCTGTTCGCGGCCCTGGCAGACGTGGCGGTGCTGGCCATCGACATTCCCATCGGCCTGGCCGAGGACGGGCCCCGCGTCTGCGATGTCGAGGCCCGGCGGCTCCTGGGGCGCCGGGGGAGCAGCGTGTTCCCGACCCCGGTACGGCCGGTCCTGAGGGCCACGTCGTACCGGGACGCCTGCCGCCGGTCGGCCCGGGCCTGCGGGAAAATGCTGTCGAAGCAAGCCTACAGCATTTTGAGCCGAATCCGCGAGGTGGACGCAGAACTCCGGTTCCGGCCGCCCGCCGTCACCCAGGTTCGCGAGGTGCATCCGGAGCTTTGCTTCGCGACCATGTCCGGCGGGTCACCGATGGCCTATCCCAAGCGGTCCCTGGAAGGTATCGAGGAAAGGCTGCGTTGGATCGAGCGGGCGTTCCCCGGCGTATTCACGGCCATCCGCATCCGGTTCCGGGAGTCGCAGGCCGCCAACGACGACATCCTCGACGCCCTGGCCGCGCTGTGGACGGCGGAACGGATCCGGGCGGGGACGGCGCGGACCGTGCCCCGCGATCCGCCGCAGGACCGTCACGGCCTGCGCATGGAGATGGTGGCCTAGACCGGTGGCAAGGGGTGGATCCGCGACGAGGCTACTCGAGGGCTTCGAGGTAGACTCGGGCCAGGCGGGCGGGGTCGGAGTCGTCGGGGAGGCCGGCCACGATGGCGGCCAGTTCCTCGCGGCGGGCCCGCAGGGCGTCCTGCCAGCGGGCGTAGGCCCCGGAGGGATCCTCGATCTCGACGAAGGTGGGGGTCAGGGCCAGACGCCGGACGGGGGGGATGGCGGCCAGATTGATCTGGAGGGTCATGGGATAGTTGCCAGGCCGCAGGCGGATGATGTCGCCATCCTCGATCTCCCGGTCGCCGATCCAGGTCCGGTTGCCGGTGCCGCGGAGCTGGTAGCGCAGGGTCAGGGGGCGGCTGATCCAGAGCCGGGTCTGGAGGAAGCCGGTCGAGCGCGGGGTGCGGTCGAACATGGCCAGCAGATCCATCTGGCGGCGGGGCAGGTAGAACATACCCTCGTCGCGAAAGACCCGGCTGGTGCCGGCCCGGACGGTCGCGTCCTCGGGCAGCGGACGGACGGTGACCGGCCCGTTGGCGGTCTCGTGGACACGGCCCGGAACCAGGCGCAGGGTCGCGCCCTGTTCCGCCATCTGTTCGGCCAGCGGCTCGCCCATCCGCAGCGGACCGAGGAACAGCCATTCGTCGGGTGGGGTGCGGTGGACCAGACTGACCTTGGGCAGGCCCCGGATGTCGGCCACGGATTCGTCGGGCTCGGGCTCGATCAGGGGCGGTCGCTCCGGGCGGCGCGGCACCTCGTGCAGGATGCGCCGGGCGGCGCTTTCCCGGGCCTCCCGGGAGGGCTCGTCCGGGCCTCCGAGGGCGATGAGCTCGCTCCCCAGGCGAAGGAGGAGATAGGGGCCGCTCGCCATCGGCGGATGATCCATGCGCACGCCCCGCCCCAGATTCACATAGCCCAGCAGCACCGGCTCGACACCCTGGCGGAGGAAGGTCAGACGGGCTTCGGGCCGCTGCACCCCGAGCCCGCCCGCGCCCCGGTCCCCGTAGAACAGGATGCCGTTGGCGGCGAGCAGGGGAAGCGGAGTGAGATTGTCGCGATGGGTGGGCTTGGGCTTGGCCATGTGGTGCCCGCCCCCGGCGTCGTACACGTCGAGCTGAAGCCAGGGCACGGTGTGGTGAGCGTGCATCTCGTCGGCGATCCGGGGCACGAACAGGAGACCGTCCTGCACCAGCGGGCGCACGCCGGCGTTTCCGTTGCGGCGGAACGACCAGACCCGCCGGGCCCCGATCCGCCCGTCCGGCTCCTGCCAGAACTCCACGCAGGTCTGCGAGTTCCGGACGGCCAGCCAGGCCCGGGCGCCGTCGGCGACGGGCACGGGATCGCCCCCGGACACCGAGACCTCGAACAGATTCTCGAACCGGACGGTGCCGTCACGGAGGTCCACGGCATGACCCAGCGTGCTGATGGCGAGCAGGGTGTCGGGATCGGCGCCCCGGGGATGCACCACGGCGAACCCCTCCGTCGTCCCCTCGATCCACTCCGATTTCCAACGAAGGTCGCCCGTGCCCGGATCCAGGCCGGCCAGGGCATGGCGGGCGGGTCGGCCGTCGCGGCCTCTCACTTGCGGCCGGGCGACCATCACCACTAGCCGGGAGCCGGCCAGCGTGGCCGTGCGCAGGGCGTCGCCTTCGGCCAGCCCGGGGATCTCCTGGGCCCAGCGGAGGGTTCCGTCGGCCGCGAACGACCGCACGGTCCGCCCGCCGTCCACGGTCCAGACCCGTTCCTGCCAGACGACCGGCATGGGCCCGGGGTCGCCCCCCTCGCCGGTCTTCCAGACCACCCGCCCGGTCGCCGTCTCGATCTTCCACACGTCCCCGCCCCCGACGCCCAGAAACAGGCTGTCGTCCGCGGGCACGGGGGTGGTGGCGGATCCGGGCACGCGGATCCGCCAGGCCACGTTCTCGTTCCCGGCCAGATCCCAGCTCAGGGTGGGCGTGGCGTCGGCGGGGCGGAACAGGTCGGGATCGGCCGGCCCCCGGATCCGAGGGGTCACGCCTCCGGAGACCGCCACCTGTCGTTGCGAATCCGGCTGTCCGCGCACAGCCACATGCACTTGAATCCGGCTCCAGCCGTCCCGCCCTGACGGGTGGTACCCGACGCGTCGTTCCCCGGATTCGATCAGTAGGTGGTTCCGGCCCCGGGTGACGGGGATTGGCACCACGGCGGTCTGGGACGGGTCGTGGTCCGGGCCGGAGTCCCAGACCAAGCGACCTTCCACCCACAGGCGGCCGAAATCCTGAGCCCGAATGGCCATCCAGGCCTGACCATCCCGAGGCGCGTGGATCGCGTGCTGCGCGTACCAGACGTAGGACCGGTTGCCCGCCTCGCGGGCCCGAAACGCCTGGTCGGCCTCGTGGGCCGAGTAGCTGCTCATCTTGCCCATGGCCACCCA
>PXDE01000442.1 GCA_003566475.1 PVC group bacterium
CGGCTTCCGTCCACCGTGTTCGGCCTCTGTCCCGCGTCGTCCCCTCCCTCGTCCCCCGCCCGGAGCCGTTCTTCCTCGAAGACTCGGTCGAGCGGCCGCTACAGGGCGCTGGGTGCCGCCATGGCGTCTCATTGCCACCATCCGGCTGAGCCCAGCGGCTCAGCGGATGTCACTGACCACAGACCCCTGACCACTCCCTGAACACTGAACACTGAACACTGAACACTACCACGTCAGCGTCCCCCCGGTCTGGTACTCGGTGACCCGCGTCTCGAAGAAGTTCTTCTCCTTGGGCAGGTCCATGGTCTCGGACATCCAGCCGAAGGGGTTCTTGGAGCCGTACTTGGCCTGGAGCCCGATGCGCTCGAGGCGCCGGTCGGCGATGTACTGCACGTAGTCGCGGAACAGGCCGGCGTTGAGACCCATGATCCCCCGGGGCAGGCAGTCCTGGGCGTAGTTGATCTCCAGTTCGACCGCCTCGGTGATCAGGGCGTCGATCTCGGCCTGGAACTCCGGGGTCCAGATCTCCGGGTTCTCCTCCTTGATGGTGTTGATGAGGTCGATCCCGAAGTTCAGATGGATGGTCTCGTCGCGGAGGATGTACTGGAACTGCTCGCCGATGCCGGTCATCCGGTTCTGCCGGTGGAAGGAGAGGATCATCACGAACCCGGAGTAGAAGAAGATCCCCTCCATGATCACGTAGAAGCCGACCAGGTTCTTGACGAATTTCTGGACGTTCTCGGTCCCCTCGGTGGTGAAGCCGTCCTGGAGGATGTCCTCGGTGAGCCTCATCTCGAAGGCGTCCTTGGCCCAGATGGAGTTCACCTCGTGGTACATGTTGAACACCTCGCGCTCGTCGAGACCCAGGGACTCCACCACGTAGTGGAAGGTGTGGGTGTGGACGGCCTCCTCGAAGGCCTGGCGGAGCAGGTACTGGCGGCACTCGGCGTTGGTGATGTGCTTGAAGATGGCCAGCACGATGTTGTTGCCGACCAGGCTCTCGCCGGTGGCGAAGAACCCGAGGTTGCGCATGATGACCTGGCGCTCGTCGGGGGTGAGCCGGTCCGACTTCCAGAGCTCGATGTCCCGCTGCATGGGGACCTCGGTGGGCATCCAGTTGTTGGCGCAGCCGTTCAGGTAGTGCTCCCAGGCCCACTTGTACTTGAGGGGCATGAGCTGGTTCACATCGACCTGGGCGCAGTTGAGGATGCGCTTATGGTCGGGGTCGATGCGCTTGGTGAGGTCGAAGGGCTGGCTCGCGGTTCCGTCGCAGCATCCCATGGCGGTTCTCCTTGAGGATAGGCGGGTGGGGGTGAGGCCGTTCGGCGCCGCCTACTGGCAGGCCTCGCAGTCGGGGTTGTCGAGGGCGCAGGCGCTGGGCACGGCGGCGGCCGCGCCCAGGCGCTCCGGCGCCTCGGGTTCGGCGGCGGCCGGGGTGGCCGGGGCGGCATCCCTCCGCACCTGGATGTTGCCCGAGGCGGACTGGTTCTTCATCCACCGGGGCTGGAGGCCGCGGCGGTTGATGTCGAGGGTGGACTTCTCCACCGTGGTGGCGCTGAGGGCGCGGAGGTAGTAGGTGGTCTTCAGCCCCTGCTCCCACGCCGCCATGTACATGTCGTTGAGCTTCTTCCCGCTGGGCTGGGCCAGGTAGAGGTTCAGCGACTGGCCCATGTCGATCCACTTCTGGCGGGCCGCCGCGCAGGCCAGCAGCCAGGCCGCGTCGATCTCGAACGCGGTGGCGAAGCGCTCCTTGAGGTCCTCGGGAACCCGCTCGATCTCCTGGAGCGAACCGTCGAAATACTTGAGGTCGTCGAGCATCTGGTCGTCCCACAGGCCCCGCTCCTTGAGGGCGGCCATGAGGTACGGGTTGCACACCGTGAAGTCCCCCGAGAGGTTGCTCTTGACGTACAGGTTCTTGTAGGTGGGCTCGATGCTCTGGGTGGCCCCGGCGATGTTGCTGATGGTGGCGGTGGGCGCGATGGCCATGCAGTTGCTGTTGCGCATGCCGCAGGTCCGGATGGCCTCGCGCACCCGCGCCCAGTCCTGCCGGGCCGTGCGGCCCACCTTCACCGGCACCCCGCGCTCCTGCTCCAGCACCTCCAGGGTGTCGATGGGCAGCAGCCCCCGGTCCCACTTCGACCCCGGATACGACGGGTAGGCCCCGCGCTCGGCGGCCAGCCGGGTCGAGTTGAGGATGGCGTGGAAGCTGATGGCCTCCATGCTGGCGTCGGCGAACTCCACCGCCGCCTCGCTGGCGTAGCTGATGCCGAGCTGGTAGAGGGCGTCCTGGAACCCCATGATCCCCAGCCCCACCGGCCGGTGCTTGTGGTTGGAGTTCCGGGTCTCCTCCGTCGGGTAGAAGTTGATGTCGATCACGTTGTCGAGCATCCGCATGGCCGTGGCCACGGTTTCCTCAAGCTTCTCCAGGTCCAGGGCCCCGTCCGCGATGTGCTCGGCCAGGTTCACCGAGCCAAGATTGCACACCGCCGCCTCGGTCTCCGAGGTGTTGAGCAGGATCTCCGTGCACAGGTTGGAGCTATGCACCACCCCCACATGGTCCTGGGGCGACCGGAGGTTCGAGGGGTCCTTGAAGGTGATCCAGGGATGCCCGGTCTCGAAGAGCATGGTCAGCATCTTGCGCCAGAGCTTGGTGGCCTCGACCCGCTTGAACAGCCGGATCTCGCCCCGCTCGGCCATGGCCTCGTACGCCTGGTAGCGTTCCTCGAAGGCCCGCCCGTAGAGGTCGTGGAGGTCGGGCACGTCGCTGGGGTTGAACAGCGTCCACATTCCATCCTCCCGGACCCGCTTCATGAACAGGTCCGGGATCCAGTTGGCCGTGTTCATGTCGTGGGTGCGCCGCCGCTCGTCGCCGGTGTTCTTGCGCAGATCCAGGAAGTCCTCGATGTCGAGGTGCCAGGTCTCGAGGTAGGCGCACATGGCCCCCTTGCGCTTGCCGCCCTGGTTCACCGCCACCGCCGTGTCGTTGGCCACCTTCAGGAACGGGACCACCCCCTGGCTTAGGCCGTTGGTGCCCTTGATGTGCGCCCCCGTGGCCCGGATGTTGGTCCAGTCGTTGCCCAGGCCCCCCGCCCACTTCGACAGCTTGGCGTCGTCGGAGATGATCTTGAAGATGTGCTCGAGGTCGTCCTGGACGGTGAGCAGGTAGCAGGAGCTGAGCTGGGGGTGGCGGGTGCCGCTGTTGAACAGGGTCGGCGTCGAGGGCACGTAGCGGAAGGTGGACATCAGCTCGTAGAACTCGATGGCCCGGGCCTCCCGGTCCTTCTCCTGGCGGGCCAGCCCCATGGCCACCCGCATCCAGAAGTACTGGGGGGTCTCCAGGCGCCGGTCCCCGCTGTGCTGCAGATAGCGGTCGTACAGGGTCTGGAGACCGATGTAGAGGAACTTGCGGTCGCGGGCGGGGTCGATGGCCGCCCCCAGCCGGTCGAGGTCGAAGGTCAGCAGCTCGGGATCGAGCAGGCCGAGGCTGGCCGACTCCGCGATGGCCGCCTTGAACCGCTTGCCCGCCAGCTCGCGGGTGGCCGCGTCGCCCTCGGGCACCTCCCCCCAGACCTCCTTGTAGATCCGGCGGAGGAGGATGCGGGCGGCCGCGTAGCTGTACTCGGTGCCCCGCTCGATGCGCGAGCGGGTGGTCAGCATCATGGTCTTCTCGATCTCCTCGGGGGAGATCCCGCTATAGACCGCCTGCAAGACCTCCTCGGCCAGGGGGTTGGGGTCCACCCGGTCCTGGGCGTCCTCGAACGCCTTCTCGATCTGGCGGCGGATCCGCTGGGGGTCGAGGGGCTCCTGGCCGCCCTCGGGCAACCGCACGTAGATCCGGCTCTCCTCGTCGATGTCGGCCAGATCCTGCTGGAGCATGCGGGCCTTCTTGCGCTCCTCGCGGTACACGATGTAGCGGCGGGCCACCGAGAAGTGCCCCGCCTCCATGAGCGCCGTCTCCACCGCGTCCTGGATCTCCTCGATGCCCACCAGCTCGCCGGCCACCTCGCGGGCCAGCACCCGGCGCACCACCTCGTCGTGGACATCCCGGGCCGCCTGCGCCGACGCCTCGTCCAGACCGTCCGCCGACCCCGCCTTCCGGTCGGCGGCGAACGCCTTGCGGATGGCCTCGTGAATGCGGCTGGCATCAAACGACACCTCCCGCCCGTCCCGCTTGCGCACCAGGAACTGCGCCGACTCCAGCGGATCCATGCCGTCCAGTTCCATCTGCCCCTGCACCTGATTCGAGATCATACCCAGCGCCCCCATCGTTCAAACGATTTTCAGTTTCGAGTTCATCTTCCACGCACGTTTCGCGGCAAAGCTCCGCACCGGCGGGCCACGCCCTTCTCTGGAATCCTGCTCGCGCCTCCGGTGCCGCCCCGCGACCCTGACCGGCCCTCCCTCCCCCGAGTTTGCGCCGGCGGCTCGCTCCAGGCCCGGTTGGCGCGACCCGGAGGCGTCGAGCACAGATACGCATCATATAGTGGGACGGTTATGTGTCAACACTATATGATGTGGTTCCGACGATTTTCTCCAAGCCGTTGAATGCCAGTGGAAAAGGCCAATCCGTATCCCTCCCCCGCCCCCCCGGCAGGGCCTGTCCCTGCCCGGAAGGGCCTGTCCCTATCTGGAAGGTCTGTCCCTTATGGGGAGACCTGTCCCTTATGGGGAGACCTGTCCCCACTTTCCAGGGTCTGTCCCTCTTTGGAAGGTCTGTCCCCAGATGCGCCGACGGGCGGCAGGGCCCGCCGTAGCATGGCATGGTGACAGGCCCCATGCCTGCGGCCGCCCATTCAGGGCGGATGGGGTAGGGGCGCCGGTCCTGGGGTTCCTCCGGTAAGCGGCGGCGCCTTCAGCGCCCGGCTCACATCGCGCCCGCGCCTTCCTTCGGCATTCGACATTCTGCGGTTCTGCGGTTCCCCGGCGCCTCCCCTCCGGGCCGCGAGAATCGATCACGATGGCGAATGGCGACCGGAACGCATGACCGAGTTCGATGTTCGATGTTGGACGTTCGATGTTCCCCGCGCCCTGTGTCTCACCCCTGATCCGGCTCTGGCCCATTGGGCCAGCGGCCTGCACTGCTCTGAGACACCAATGCACGCTGTCCCCCTCAAACCACTGCTGGCCAACGGGATGTCCCGACGTGGCAC
>PXDE01000447.1 GCA_003566475.1 PVC group bacterium
AGGCGGGCCCGCCGGTCCGTCCGCTGTGCACGGTCTCGGTCCACCCTCCGAACAGGCGGCCCAGCGGGGAGGCCTCGCCCCGGGGCAGCAGCCGGCCGTGCGCGTCGCAGAATCCGAACTGGGCGTCGGCCACGATCCGTCCGCCGGCCTCCGCATAGGCCTGGAGGGCGTCCAGCAGGCGCGGATCGGCCGCGCGATGCCAGGGCAGGAGAAGGGTGTCGTAGCCGCCGGCCAGGCCGTCGAGGATCTCGGCGATGGTCACGTATTCGAAGTCCGTCTGACCCAACGTGAGGGCCCGGCCGGCGCCGATCAGGGCCCGGCGATGCAGGCCGGCGGTGCCCGCGTGGAGCCGGCCGGGGATGCCCTCGTCCGCGTGGTGCCGTTCGGGCTCGCAGGTGAGGATGGCGTCGGTGTCCCAGCTCTCGACCACGCCGACCTCGCGGGTGTCGGCCTCCTCCCACAGCTCGTGCCGCCAGGTCTCCATGGCCCGGGCGATGCGGCCGGCCTCGTGGGCCCACGGGCGGGGCGCGCCGGACAGGCCGACCATGCCATACTCGCCCTGCTCCCATCCGCCCGGCCGGTGATTCCAGCACCAGAAGGCCATGGTCTGGTTCCCGGCGGCGAGATAGGCCAGGCCGAGTCGGCGCATGAGACCGAGGTCCATGTGATTGCCATATCCGCCGGAGAACTGGACCGCTCCGCCCGTGGTCTCGAAGGCGCTGGTGAATCCGCTCTTGAGGTAGTCACGGGTCTGGCGGGCCTGGAGATAGACGGGGATGTCCACCTCGCCGCCCACCGCCTCGAAATGCCAGGAGAGGTGGATGCTGGTGGTGTGGAGGTGTCCGGCGCGGGCCCAGGCGCCGATGTCCCACCCCAGTTTGGGCTGGTTGATGAAGAGCTGGTGGGAGCCCACGCCGATGGGGGTGTCCGGATCGAGTTCCCCCACGATCCGGACCAGGGCCCGGGCCCGGGCGATCTCCCGGTCGGCGGTGAACCGGGCGAGATCCCGGCGGGCCCCGTAGGGGGTCCTGGCGTTGTGGACGCCCGTGATGGTGCCCTCCAGATCGGGGGAGGCCAGGGCGGCGGCCTCCTCCCAGGAGGCCGGGCCGGGCTGGCCCCCATAGACCCGCCAGGCGGACGAGACCGCATCCAGGTCGCGATAGGTGTTCTCCAGCCAGCGGGCGAAGATCGGGCGCTCGGTCCGGGAATCCCCTCGGGCCGGACTGGGCTCGCCGAGAATGCACCAGGCCAGCGCGCGCCCCCGGAGGGGCTTCACGAAGGCCTCCGCGTAGTCGCGGACGATGGCCTGATGCCGGGGGTCGTCGAGCCAGCCCTGGTCGAACGCCTCGCGGCTGACACCATGCTCCCGCAGGAGGTCTTCCGGGGGCCGGTGAAAGACCTCCGCTACCGCGATCACCCCGATCCCGGCGCGGTCGGCGGCGTCGAACCAGCGGCGGGCGGTGCTGAGATCCCACCGTCCCTGGCCAAGATAGACCGGCTGCAGGTGATGGAAGCGGACGGCCTGAAAGCCCAGGTCGCGGATGGTCCGGAGTTCGGCGTCGAGCCTCGCGTCCGGAACGGCGGCCGGGAACTCGTCCCAGAACACCACCGCGCTCCACACGGATGCCTCCTGCCGGAGACGATCGAGCACGGGACTGGCGACAAGGGCATGCCGACGCCTGACGGCCGCCTCCCGGAATGCGGGGGCCATCCTCTCGCGGGCATGATTGCTCATGGGATCGTTCCTTCCGGTTCCGTGGTACGGGGCGTTACCTGCATACCGTAACGGGGGAGGGGGTACAACTGCGGGCTAGAACCGATAGCCCACGCCGGCCAGGGCGAAATGCAGCCAGGCGAACGTGTACACGTCGTCGTTGTCGGCGCCGCCTTCGAGCGTGCGGTAGCCGGCCATGGCGTACCATCCGGAATCCGTCTGGTATCGCGCCGTGATGGCGGCATCGATGGCCCGCCCCATGGGCGACCATGCTCCCTCGGCGTCGAGGACGAGGGACAGGCGGTCGCGGACCCGGAAGGCGCCATGGAGGTGCAGGAGAGGGACTAGGCCGAGATCGTCCCGGGACTGCTCCCGGTCGCCCTGCTCCAGGGTGATCTTCGCGTCGCGCACGAGCGCGGCCGCCCCGGCGCCCCAGCGCCAGCGCCCGCGGTCGTGAAAGGTCCAGCGGTAGGTCAGGCGGTAGGTGTTGAACCGGTAGGTGCCGGTGGTGGGAGCATCGGCCGTGAACACCTCGTTCCGGAACCGTACGTCTTCGCTCAGGGTGCCGGTTCCCTCCACCTCCAATGGCGCGAGGGTCAGGCGGAGGGCGTGGCGGGGGTTCAGGTCGTAGGTGGCGTGGAGGCGGACATAGGGGTCCGGTCCGCTGCCGGTCAGGTCCCGGAGGTCGAACTTCGTTCCGGCGTCGCCGGGAATCCGGGCGTCGTTGCGGCTGAACCAGACGCCTCCGGTCTCGACATCCAGGTCAAGACCACCGGCCTCCGAAGGCATCGTGAGGATGAGGACGGTTCCGAGGCAGGCGAGCAGTCTGGGGGCGGGCATGGGTGGGTTCCTTGGGGGTCGGTTTCCGCTAAGCCGGAGCCAGCAGGTCGAGGTGGTCGAGTCCGATGGCGGTGATCCGTTCGTCGAGAGCGATGGGCTCGCGGACCGGGGCGACGATCCAGAGCCGGTCAAGCCGGAGATCCTCGATGGCCACGCGCATGGACCGGGTGGGACGGGGCGCCTCCGACCGTTTGAACTCCACCCCGATGCGGGCGCCATCCTTGAGGTAGAACAGGTCAAGCTCGGCCCCGCCATGGGTCGCCCAGAAGGCCGGGTCGAACGGGCGGGCCCGGCTCAGCACCTGCTCCAGGGCAAAGCCCTCCCACGAGGCCCCGCACTTCGGATGGCCCAGCAGGCCATGCAGGTCGGACACGGCCAGGAACGTATGGAGCAGGCCCGGATCCCGGAAATAGACCTTGGGCGCCTTGACCTGACGCTTGGCCAGGTTCTCATGCCAGGGCTGAAGCTGACGCACCATGAAGGCGTGGGTGAGGATGTCCAGGTATCCCCGGACCGTCTTGTCGGTGGCCCCCAGGGACCGGGCCAGCTCGGATCCGTTCCAGGTCTGGCCGTGGACGTGGGCCAGCATCGTCCAGAACCGTCGCATGGCCACCGGATTGACCCCAACGCCCAGGGCGCCGAGATCCCGTTCCAGGAACGTGCGGGCGAAACCTTCGCGCCAGGCCGCGGCGTCGGCATCGGAGGCGGCCAGGAAGGAGCGCGGGAATCCTCCGCGCACCCAGAGCGAATCCGCCTCTCCCGGTCCCACGTCGGCGAGGGTAAAGCCCGTGATATCCACGAACTCCACGCGTCCGGCCAAGGTCTGGCCCGCCTCCCGAGCCAACATGGGGGACGCGCTACCCAGAATGAGGAAGCGGGCCTGGCCCGGCGGGATGCGGTCCACGACGACCCGGAGGGCGGGAAAAAGGGGGGGCAGGGCCTGAATCTCGTCCAGAACCACCAATCCCTGCGCGGCGCTCAGCACCGCTTCGGGGTTGGTCATGCGCAGCCGGTCCGGTTCGGACTCCAAGTCGAAGTAGGAGGTCGGCCCGTCTTCTCCAGCCATCAGCATGCGGGCCAGCGTGGTCTTTCCGCATTGGCGGGGCCCCATGAGGGCCGTCACTGGAGACCGCGCCAGCGCTGTCTGGATCCTCCTCATGGCATCAGAGCGTTTGATCATGAAGCGAACATATCCTTGAAAATCCGGAATTGCAATCCGGGATTTCAAGGATGGGCGATCCGCCATGGCCGCGCCCATGGATGACCGGGAATGCAGGCTTGTCGGAAGAGTGTGGGCCGGAGCACGCTTCCTGGACCTGCAAGCCATCACAGAATGGGACGTATGGGACCCAGGGGACGTATGGGCGGGTGGCCCTGGGGCTCGGCACATTGGGAGCGGCATGTGTCGTATACGTCCCATGCGTCCCATGGCATGCGAGTGGGTGCGGATTTCTCCGGCTTCCCTCGGTCCCTCCCGGTTACCGTCGGCACGCCTGCGGCCGCCCCTTCAGGGCGGATGTGGGGTGGGGGCGGCAGTCCTGGGGTTTCACCCCAGGCTCCGTAAGGCGGCGGCGCCTTCAGCGCCCGGAAGAGCCCGGTCTCGGACCCGGCTTCGCGAAGACGCTTCGCCGCGGCAGGCCCATCGGACGCCAACCCACCCCGCCCTTCGGGCACCCCTCCGGAGGAGGGGATGGACGCGTCGGACTCAACCGGAGCGAGGCCCGCGCAGCATGAAGGGGAGGGCCAATCCCGCCACGGGAGGGATGAGCCGCGAGCGAGGGAAGGCCATGGTCCGTTTCTGGCTGGCGCCCGGCTCGTTCCAGGAACCCGGGCATGGCCCGTCCTCGCTCCGGCTCGGCCGGAGCCTCGCCCTCCCGAACGGAGCAAGGGCTACCGCACGCTCCACGCCTTCCTCCAGCCAGCCAGGCACCGCACATGCGCCCTCGTCCCGCCCTGCGGGAACAGCGAGGTACTGGCATGTATCCCGCATCCCGTATCACGAGTCGCGCATCGCGCATCCCGCCCTCCCGCTTGCCTCCGATCCGCCTTCCTCCTACCCTGCGCCCCCATGAACCCACCCGCCTTCCCCGTCCTGCCGTCCTGGGATCCGTCCCGATTCGCCTCGCCTGACGCCATCTTCCGGGGGGCGCCGTTCTGGTCGTGGAACGGGGATCTCGATCCTGAACGTATCAAGTCCCAGCTCGCGGTGTATCGGGGCATGGGGATCGGGGGCGCCCATATCCATTCCCGCACCGGGCTCTCCGTTCCCTACCTGGGCGACGCGTTCATGGCCCGGGTGGTGGAGTCGGCCGACGAGGCGGAGCGGCTGGGCCTGCTGACCTGGCTCTACGACGAGGACCGCTGGCCCTCGGGGTTCGCGGGCGGGCTGGTGACCGCCGACGCCGCCTTCCGCTGCCGCGCCCTGGTCCTCTCCCGCCGCTGTCCCGCGCCGGGCGAGGCCCGGCACCATCCCGTCCATCATGGGCCGCCCCAGCCGGTGGCGGAGCGGACGTTCGTGGCCGCCTGGGCCCTCCGGTTCGACGGTGAATCCCTGGTCGAATGGCGGCGCATGGGCGAGGGCGAGGCGGCGGGCG
>PXDE01000298.1 GCA_003566475.1 PVC group bacterium
CCTTGATTCTTGATTTCGGGATGGGGTCGCGTCCGTTCGGGCGCCTTCGCCTGGCCTCGAAATCAAGAATCAAGGTCTGACCCCTTCCGCTCGTCACCGCATCCACTCCGCCTTTTCGCCGGTCTGTTTCCATCGCTGGTAGCCGTCCATGCGTTGGGCGATGATGGTCTGGATGTCGGCGGCGGACAGAAAGCCGGCGTGGAAGTGGAGGGAGTGGCCCTCGGGCGAGAAGAAATAGTGCCGGGGCACGGACAGGGCGGTGAGGTTGGCCGCGATGACATGGCCGGGATCGAGCCCGAACCGCCCGGCCCATTCGGCGGCGGTAGCCTGGGTGGGAGGGTCGCCGTACCCGCCCATGCCGCTGGTGACCACCGTTACCTTGGTGACGTCCGGCGCCTGCACCCGCTGCATTTCGGTGGCCTGGCCCGGGCAGACCCCGCACCACGGGGCGGCGTACTCCGCCCATACGAAATGACCTGCGAAATCGGCCCAGGTCACCGCCTCCCCGTGGGCGTTCATCCGCTGCACGTCGCGGCCCCGGACATAGGATGTATCCGCCATATCCGCGCCCTCGAACTGGGGTCGGGAGGGCGTCCCGCCTCCGCACCCGACCGCAACCGCGGCGCCGAGGGCCAGAAAACCCAGGCTGAGCCTTCGAAAAGTGTTTGCCACGCGGAGAGCAGGTCATAGTCGGACTGGATCTGGCAAGCCTAACCCTTCCGCCCCACCGTCCGGAACGCATGGTACTGGAAATGCGCCTGCAGGTCTCGGCGGGCCTGGTCAAACCCGGCGCGCAGCGCCCCCAGCTCCGAGGCCGACGCCTTAAGCTCCTCCGCCCCGGACAGCAGCAGCTCCTCCAGATAGTCCAGTTCGACCGCGCGATCCTGTGGCCGGGCCCGGCTGTCCACCACCAGCAGTTCCTCGGCGGTGACTCCGACGAACCCCAATGCCTCGAGGTGCTCGGCCAGGTGACGCCCCACGAACGGATCGCCTCCGGCCGCCTGCTGCCGGGCGTTGAACCGGTCCCACCAGACGGCGATCTCGGGGATGGGGGGATCGAACCCGAAGGTGTCGTTGGCGACCTCGGTCAGGATCAGCCGGCCTCCCGGGCGAAGCACGCGCGCAGCTTCGACCAGGATGGGCCGGGGGTCGGGAACATGTTCGAGCATCCAGATGGTAAGCACGGTGTCGAAGACGCCGTCCGGAAGGGGCATGGCGGCGGCGTCGGCCTCGTGCAGCGCCGCGCGACCTTCGGCCAGCCAGGGGCCAAGCACGGTGCGGGCGGCGGCGAGGTGGTCGGGACTGCGGTCGAGCCCCTCCACCCGGAGCCCGGGGTACCGCCGAAGCAGGATCCGCATCTCCGCCCCCACGGCGCAGCCGAGCTCCAGCACTGACCGCTCGGCGGAGAAATCGAGGCCCCCGAATACGCGCGGCGCCAGCAGCTCGGCCTGCCGGACCAGCCGGTCGCGCTCGGAAGCCGAGAAGCCATGGATATAGCCCGAGGTCATGGCCGATCAGCCTACCCACATCCCGCCCCGGCCCGGCAAGCGGAACCGGGCGCTCCTACGGCCCTCCGCGCCGGTTCCGCCAGCACGAGGCCACGATGCGGATCAGGTTGTAGTCGGTCTCGTCGCCCAGGAACTCGCGGATGGGGCTCAGGCGGTCGGCCCCGACCTCCTCGCAGGCCCGTTCGATTCGGGTGACCGTGGCCGCATCGACCCAGGGCGAGGGGTCGGTGACGCGCTCGTGCCGGATGAAGTGATCGAGGTAGCCGCGGGTGGTCGAGACCGCCCGGCCGAGCCGGCCGGCCACCTCCTCGACGGACCGCCCCTCGCGAAAATAGGGGAAGGCCTGGGGGGCGGTCATGGGCACGGGGCGGGGCTCTCCGCGGGGGGCAGGCTCCTCGTCGGTCTCGATCCCATGATCCTGGCAGTATTCGCGGATGGCCCCGGTGAACAGATCGCTGAAGTCCTGGACCTTCCGTTCGCCCACCCCGTGGACGCGCAGGAAGGCGTCGGGGGAGGTGGGCCGCCGTCGGGCCATGTCGAGAAGGGCGGCATCGCCGAACACGACGTAGGCAGGGACATTCCGGGCGGCGGCCTCCCTGGCCCGGAGCGCCCTCAGGTGCTCGAACAGCCCCGGATCCACGCCCTCCATGGCATCCGCGTCGGAGGCGGCGCGGGGGCGGCGCGCGCCCCGCCGGGGCGGCTGCAGGAGGCGCGGGGCGACCTCGCCCTTGAGCAGCCGACGCCCCTCGGGGGTGATGCGCAGCACCTTGTACTCGTCGTCGGAGCGGGCCAGGAACCCCTGGTCGGCGAGCTGCTCGATCCACCCGCGGATGGCGGCCGGCCGGTCGTCGCCAAGCAGGCCGTAGGTGGAGAGCTGGTCGTGGCCCGCGTCGAGAATGCGGGCCTCGCGCGAGCCCGCGAGCACCTTGGCCGTGTAGTCGGCCCCGAACCGCTGGTTCAGGCGGGCCACGCAGGACAGAATCTTCTGACCCAGGATCAGAGGCTCGGCCACGAGGTCGAGGGTGTCGAGGCACACGTCGCAGGCCTCGCACGAGGCCCGGGTCCAGGCCTGGCCGAAATGCTCGACCAGGGCCTGGTGGCGGCAGGTCACCGAGGTGGCGAAGGCCTCCATGGCCTGGAGCGCGCGGAGGGCGCCCTCCTGGGCGTCGCCCTCGGAGCGCCCGATGATGCGCCGCCAGGTGAAGAGATCGCCCCCGCCCCAGAACAGGCAGCACTCGGCGGGCAGACCGTCGCGCCCGGCCCGGCCGCTCTCCTGCTGGAAGTTCTCGAGCGACTTGGGCAGGCCCGCGTGGACCACGTAGCGGACGTCGGGCTTGTCGATGCCCATGCCAAAGGCGACCGTGGCCACGATGATCCGCGCCTCGTCGCGGATGAACGCGTCCTGGTTGCGGTGGCGTTCCTCATCGGACAGGCCCGCGTGGTAGGGCCGCGCCTGCAGGCCCCGGTCGGACAGGGCGGCGGCCATCCGCTCGACCTCCCGGCGGCTGATGCAATAGACGATCCCCGACTCCCCGGGGTGGCGGTCGGTCACCTCGCAGACCTGCGCGAACCGGTTGCGGCTGCGCTGGACGGTGTAGCGGAGATTGGGGCGGTCGAAGGGGCCCACCAGGATGGCGGGGTCGCGCAGGCCGAGCTGGGCGGCGATATCCTGCCGAACCGCTTCGGTGGCGGTGGCGGTGTAGGCATGGACGCCCACGTCCGGAAACCGGTCGCGGAGCACGCGCAGCTCCCGGTACTCGGGCCGGAAGTCGTGGCCCCAGGCGCTGATGCAATGGGCCTCGTCGATGGCCACCAGCGAAACCCGGATGCGGGCCAGGCCGTCGAGCACGCCGGGGGAGAGCAGGCGCTCGGGGGCGATGTAGAGCAGCTTGAGCTCGCCCCGGCGGATCTGGTCGCCGACCCGGCGGCGCTCCTCCGGGGCGAGGGCGCTGTTGAGGCAGGCCGCCTCGACTCCGTTGGCCCGGAGGGCGTCCACCTGGTCCTTCATCAGCGAGATCAGGGGCGACACCACCAGGGCCATGCCGTGGAGGCAGAGGGCGGGGGCCTGGAAGCACAGCGACTTGCCTCCACCCGTGGGTAGCACGACCACGGAGTCGCGGCCGTGGAGCACGCGGCCCATGGCCTCCTTCTGGAGGGGCCGGAACGACTCATACCCCCAGACCCGCCGCAGAGCGTCGGCCAGGGCGGCGGGGTCGGGCGGATGGGGCGTCGCGGGTTCGGAAGACACAGGGCGTCGGGTCGTCGTGGGGGGAGGAGAGGTTGCGATCATACCTATATACAGGTTCGCGACGGCAACCTTGCCAAAAAAAGTTTGGCTCATGCTGGGGACAGACCCTATCCGGCCCCTGGGGACAGACCCTTCCGTAGCCACCTGCATTAGGAGATGGCCGCCTGCGGGTCGCCTCCCAAACCCTTTAGGGACAGACTCTTCCGTAGCTACCGACGCCAGGAGGTGGCCGACCGCGAACCGGCTCATGGACGCGTTAGGGACAGACCCCTCCCGGCTTGCCAGGGTCTGTCCCCACCAGCCCGCGGGCCCATTAGGGACAGACCCTTCCCAACCGGCTAGGGTCTGTCCCTAACGGTTCAACCGGCTAGGGTCTGTCCCTAACGGTTGATTGCCGACGAGGGCTTGAATTACGTAGATCCGCAGATTACGATTTTACGTCATGAATATTCCCATCTCGAGCACCGAAGCGGCGAGAAATCTCGGCGACTGCATGGCCCGGATCCGGCATACGGGGGACCGGTACATCGTCAGCCGCAACGACAAGCCGGTCGCGATGCTGGGGCCGTTGCCCGGGAGCGGATGGGTCACCCTCCGCGAGCTGGTGGATCTCTGGTAGGAGGGGCCGACCGACGAGGCCTTCGCCGATGACCTGTGCCGGGCGAACGCCATGGACCGGGTTCCGGAGAATCCATGGCCCTCGTCCTAGACACCTCGGCCCTGGTCGAGATCGAGCGGCGGGCGAGGGTAGAGCTTCTCCCGGTCCGGCCCCGGGAATGGTCGGTCAGGACGTGCCCGGCGGCGCCCAAACGACGACCGCAAGCCGGTCCACCCTCCGAAAGTGCTCCTCCCCGGACGGGCCGACCAGTACGCCGCAATCCAGGCAGCGGGCGGTGGCCGCCACCGTCATGTCGTTCTGTGGGATGAGGATCCCCGAAGCGGACAGCTCCGCGTAGATATCCGCATAGTGCTCGGCCATGTCGGCGGAGAACGGCTCCACACCTAGCACCCTCCGGATCGCCTCCAGCCGCGCGCGACGCTGGGCGGCTCGTGCTCCTGATCCCGCCATGCGGACACCGATGAGGGCTTCGGCCCAGACGATGGAAGGGAGAATCAGTCGCTCCCTTGTAGGCCCGAGTTCCTGTCCGCCGGCACCGGTCTCCGGGTGCCGCTCCCAGGCCACGATGGCCGAAGTGTCCAGGATCAGGGCCAAGGGTTGTCCAGCGGGCGGTCGGCCTGGTTGACTCGCTCCAGATCCTCCGCGAACGAGGGGTCATGGGGCAGTTTGGACAGCGCCTCCAGAACGTCGCCCAAGGTGCCCGCCCTCGATTCAGGTACCGGCCCGAGACAGGCGATGGGCCGTTTGCTCTTGGTGACGATAAAGCTCTCGCCCGTGTGTTTGATCCGGGCCAGAACGTCACCCAAATGCCTGGCTGCGTCGGTGGAGGTGATTGATCGACTCATACGCAAAAATGTAAACTCAGCATTTTCGCATGTCAACCGCGTCCTTGTTGCACATGAGCAGGAACCATCCAGTCTTGGACATGCAAACGGACGATCGGATGGCCGCGTGTCCGTTAGGCGTACCCGGCCCGATGTGGGGTTCCTGTGAGATCGTGCTGGTAACCAAGGGACTACATTCAGGTTGTTCTCCGAACGGCGGGCCGAAGTGCGGACATGTAACTCAACGATCGTGAGCTCACGTGTCCAGCACCTGCCTCGTGGCCGTGCGGAGCCCCGCGGGGGCCTTTCAGGAACAATTGCGCCATAATGGCACACACGTTGGGCGGATGCCTCCGCGTAACTGTGCCTATGTGGCGCGACTTCGTGTATGGCCATGTTCTCCAATATGCTGGTTGTAAGCATCTTGAGAATATGACGGCCGTCTTGGCACGCCGGATGCTGGTATGAAGGTGCGA
The DNA here is from genome assembly GCA_003566475.1 of PVC group bacterium. Classification (GTDB taxonomy): domain Bacteria; phylum Verrucomicrobiota; class Kiritimatiellia; order SS1-B-03-39; family PXDE01; genus PXDE01. The sequence goes on from PXDE01000298.1 coordinate 5,676, forward strand.
AGAGCCACCCTAACCAGAGGAGAAGGCACATGTACTGGAGCAATGTGAGCGATGCGTTGTGGGATCCGTTCACGGAGATGCGGCGGATGCAGCGGGAGGTGAACCGGCTGTTCCGGACCCGAGGAGTCGGAGCGGACGCCTGGCCTCCGGTGAACCTGTACGGGAACGAGGCCCAGCTCGTCCTGACCGCCGAGCTGCCCGGCGTGGATCCGGCGGGTCTGCGGATTCAGATCGAGGGGCGCGAACTCGTGCTCGGCGGCGAGCGCAAGACCGACGAGGTGCCGGAAAGCGCCACGGTCCACCGCTCGGAGCGGGCGGCGGGCGCGTTCGAGCGCCGATTCCGTCTGCCCTTCGAGGTGGAGGTCGACGCCGTGAAGGCCACCTCGCGCCATGGGGTTCTGCACGTGACCCTGCCCCGGGCCGAGGCGACCAAGCCCAAGGCCATTGCCGTGGAAGCCAGCTAACCAGGAGGAACCTGTCATGACCCAAGCGACTCAGGAAATGACCCGACGACCCGAAGCCGAGGCCCCGGCCCCGACCCCTGAGGCCGAGCCCGTGGCCATGGGGCCGGTGTTCAGCCCGGCCACCGACATCACCGAGACCGACGAGGCGATCCGAGTGGTGAGCGACCTCCCGGGGGTGGAGGAGAAGGATCTCCAGATCACCCTCGAGAACCGCGTGCTCACCCTGGAGGCCCGCCAGCGGTCCCAGGCCCCCGAGGGGCTCGACCCGCTGGTCGAGGGCTACCTCACCGGAACGTTCCGTCGGACCTTCCGGATCAACGCCCCGGTCGGTGAGAAGGGCATCAAGGCCCGGCTCAGCCGGGGAGTGCTGGAGCTGACTCTGCCCAAGGCGGAGGAGGCCCGGCCCCGGAGGATCCAGGTGGAGGCCGGCTGATCGCGGCTCCAAGCGACTTCGGAACCCGAAACCCTAACCCTCAACCCAGAGGAGGAACGACGATGGTCAAGAGTCTGATGCCATGGAAGCGCCGCCAGACGGCGGTGGCCCGCCCGGAAGACCGTCATCCGATCGAGCTGCTGCATCGGCAGATGAACCAGCTCTTCGACGACTTCTTCCTGGACGCGGGACGGGGCTGGTGGCCCGACACCCTGGGGGGTGCGGACTTCCTGAACCCGGAGTTCGAGATCGAGGAGAGCGATGACGCGGTGACCGTGACCGCCGACCTGCCCGGTCTCGAGGAGAAGGACCTGGAGGTCTCGCTGGACGAGAACGTGCTCACGGTGTCCGGCGAGCGGACCGAGGAGACGCGGGACGAGAAGAGGCACCGGATCCTGTCCGAGCGTCGCTACGGATCGTTCCGGCGCAGCTTCGAGCTGCCTTCGGGGCTGGAGCCCGACCAGGTGAAGGCCTCGTTCAAGCGGGGGGTGCTCACCATCACCATCCCGCGCAAGCCGGAGGCCCGCGCGCCGTCCCGGCGCATCCCGGTCAGCGGCGAATAGCCGTCCATCCGGTCCGAATCGCGGCGGCCGGCGGGAGAACCCCGCCGGCCGCTTCACGTCAGGCGCGATTGGTCTCAGCCCAGGTCAGTCGACCCGCACGCCGACCGCGCCGTCCTGGGGCGTGGGGCCGGTGGCCTGCTGGGCGGGCGGGGTCACCACCTCGGGCTCGCGGAAGGTGGGCAGATAACGGTAGGGCGCCATCAGGGTGAGCGCGTTGAGGGCGGTGGCGTAGACCCGGCCCTGTCCCTCCTCGTTGCCAGGGGCGATCCAGCTTCCGTCCTGGCTCTGGGCCGGCGGGATGGCGTCCAGAAGGGCCTGGTGCCAGCGCTCCCACTCCCGGCGGTCGGCCGAGTTGTTCTTGGCCTGGGCGAGGTAGTAGGCTCCCACCACGCCCCAGGGACCAAGCTGATCCCATTCCGGGGTGTGGCCGTGGACCGCCTGCAACCCGTGCCGGGCCATATCGGTCCCGCCGAGGCCCATGATCTGCAGGGCGAGCACCCCGACGCCGGTCATGCCGGGGTTCCGCCACTGCGGCCCGGTGTAGCCGAAGTGGCCGCTCCGCCGGGCGATCTCCGCCTCCCGGGGCCGTCCGGCCCGGAAGGTTCCGTGGCCCCGCTGCATGCCCTTGAGCCCCTCCGAGGCCAGGAACAGGGCCTCGCGCAGGCCATCGACCTCGGCCTGGGCGAGGAGGCCCGCCTTGAGCGCCTGGATCTGCCAGCCGCTCACCGAGAGGTCCGCGCGGTCGCCCTTGCGGTAGCGGTAGTCCCACAGGCCGCCGGGCTGCTGGCCGCGGAGGATCACTTCGAGGCCCCGCTCCATGGGATCGCGGAGGAACGGAAGATCGGCGAAATGGAAAGCCTCGGCGATGGCGTAGGTGGCGATGCCATGGCTGTAGACGCCATGATTGCCGGCGGAAACGTCGCCGAATTCGCCACGCTCGTTCTGGGCCTCGACGAGATACTGGATGGCCCGGAGCACGGTCTCGCCATAGCGCTCGCTGGCCGGGGTCTGGGCATAGCTCAGGAAGGCGAGCAGGCCCAGGCCGGTGAGCCCCACCGGGTCACGCCCCTGGTTTGACCAACTCCCGTTCTCGGCCTGATGGTTCTTGAGCCATTCCAGGGCCGCGATCACCGGTCGCACCACGGTGGTTGGGGCATTACGGATCGAATCCTCCCGTTCACTCAGCGGGGATCTTGGCGAAAGCGGGATCTGCAGCCTGCTCGGAGTGTCGACCCCCGGCCACGGCGTTTCCGGCACCATGGCGGAATCCGCGTCTGTCGCGTGGGGAAGCGCGGCCTCTGTGGGGTCGGGGAAACCGATGCTGTCGAGTTCGGCGGGCTTGGGATCGGTGAGGTCGGGCCGAGGCGTCGGATCCAGCACCAATGGCTTGCGGGTCGAAATGGGCTCCATCACGATGATGGGCATGTTCCGATCCGGAACCGTGGAACTGCCCAGCACCAGGTTGAGCAGGAACAGGACGATGGCCACGTGGAGGATCAGGGATCCGACGGGTCCGAGCAGGTGCTCGCGGACAGTCTTGGCTGAGAGCTGCATGGCGTCGCCTCCGGTTAACAGTATGACCCGGGAGCGGCCGATTGTATAGGCGCGGCTACAGGTCGAACGCCTGCCCAAGCTCGGGCCGGACCACCTCGGCGCCGGGGATGGCCTCGCGGAGGCGGGCGGCGAGGGCGTCGGCCGGTTCGGCCTCGCCGTGGTTGAGGAAGACCCGGGCGGGCGGGCGTTCCCAGCCGGAGGCCCAGTCCACGAGCTCGCCCGCGTCGGCGTGACCGGAGAACCCGCCGATCTGGTCGATGGCGATCTCCACCTTGTGGGTCTCGCCGAACAGCCGGATCTCCTCGGGTTTGCCCAGCAGATGCCGCCCCAGCGTCCCCTTGGCCTGATAGCCCACGAACAGAAGGGTCGATTCCGGACGGCCGATATTGGCGGCCAGGTGATGCTTGATCCGCCCGCCGGTGAGCATCCCGGATCCCGCGATGATGACGGCGGTGCCCCGGATGCGGTTGATGGTCTTGGAGTCGTCCACGGTGCGGCTGAGCATGAGGCTGGGGAAGTCGCAGGGGTGGCGCCCCTCCTCCAGCCGGGCCCGGCTGTCCTCGTCGAACAGGTCGGGGTGCCGCCGGAACACGTCGGTCACCCGGATGGCCATGGGGCTGTCGAGCACCACCATGGTGTGGGGGATCCGATCCTCGGCCAGGAGTTCGCCCAGCCGATAGAGCAGCTCCTGCGACCGCTCCACGGCGAAGCTGGGGATGATCACGTTGCCGCCCCGCTTGTGGGTGTCGTTGATGACCTGGGCCAGGTGCTCGTCGATATCGCGGCCCTTCTCGTGGGTCCGGTCCCCATAGGTGGACTCCAGCACCAGGGCATCGGCCTCCGCGAACGGTTCCGGATCCTGGATGATGGGCACCCCGTGCCGCCCCACGTCCCCGGAGAACACCAGCACCTTCTCCTTCCCCCCGTCGTCGATGCGCAGCCGCACCGACGCCGCGCCCAGGATATGGCCGGCCTTCCGCCAGGTCGCACGGATACCCGGGGCCACCTCCGTCTCCTCCTCGAACGGCACGGTCTGGAACCGGGAGATCGCCGCCTCCGCATCCTCCACCGAATAGAGCGGCTCGTAGGGGTGGGGGCTGGTCCGTCCCTCCCGCTCGTGGCGGCGCTTCTTGAACTCCACGTCCTCCTGCTGCAAGCGGGCGGCGTCACGCAGAATGATGGCCGCGATCTCCAGGCTGGCCGAGGTGGCGTAGATCGGGGCGTCCGACCCGTCGCGGGCGAGCCGGGGCAGCCGCCCCACGTGGTCGAGATGGGCGTGGGTCAGCACCACCGCGTCGGCCTTCAACGCCTCCTCGGGGAACGTGCTCCAGTTCTCCGACTGCAAGTCGCGCTCCTGGAACAGCCCGCAGTCCACCAGCACCCGGGCCTTGCCGGTGTCCACGAGGGTGCAGGAACCGGTGACATTGCTGGCGGCGCCGAGGAACTGGATGCGGATGGACATGGCGTGGCTCCGGGGGGGAGGGAAGTGTTCAGTGTTCAGTGTTCAGGATCAAGGGAGTGGCCAGCGGTCAGTCGCCGCCACCGGCACGGTGGGACAGCCGGAGCAGAGGGAGAGACCATGGGCGATCCGACCTCGCTCGGGCACGGGCTGGAAGGGCCGTGCCACGTCGGGTTCATCTTGCTCTCGGTGAACGCTCGCACGCGGCGAATCGGCCGTCAAGGCCATCGACCTTTCGGCCAGCGTCCAAGGCCTGGACGGAATCGTCCAACCCCTGGACAGGCCCTGGCTACTCCAGAGTGGCCGCGCCGTCCTGGACGCGGACGGTGGAGGGGCCGACGCGGAGGAGGCGGTTCATGCCCTTGCCCTCGGCCGAGATCTCAGGAGGGCGGGGGCCGAGGACGAGGACGGTGAGGAAGCCGTCGGTCTCACCAGCCTCGGCGGCCAGACGGCGCTGGCGTTCGGCCTCGTCGCGCTCCACCTCGCGCAGGAGGGTGTCGATGGCGTCGTCGCCGCTGTCCCGGCCCCGGCCGCGCTGCCGGATGTCGGTGTAAGGGTTTCCTCTGGGGGGATCGGTGATGACCTCGACGATCCCGGTCGGGGAGTCACCAAAGGTGGCCACCCGGAACCGGGGCCGGTTGGGCAGAGTGGGATAGAGGACATGGAGGCGGGCCTGCACCGGCTGGGGCGGCGCATTCCGGCCCTGGCTGGTGAACTGGACCACCTGGCCGAGGTCGTCGACCTGGATCCCGTCCCGGTGCCGGGACGTCCGCATGCGCCAGGTCTTCTGGATGCCGGCCGCGCCTTCGAGGGTGTCGGCCACCACCACCACCGCCTGGTCCGGCCAGCCCCGCCAGTCCACGGCCACCGACCGGGTCCAGGCCATGTCAGGATCCGGCCGCCCATAGGTGATCCGGGTGCGGCCGTTCTCACTGAGGGTTCCCTTGCGGAAGGCGGGGACGCGGAAGGTGACGGCCCCCGAGCCGTCCGAGCGGAAGTCCGACGCGAGCAGCTCGGCCGGGGCGGCCGGATAGTGGCCGGCGATCTGGACGAGGTTCTGGGTCAGCATGGAGTTCCAGGTGTGGCGCTGGCCCGACGGCGCGAGGAACGGATATCCGAACGCGCCCACCGAGAAACTGCCCGCCTCGTTCAGCACCCGGTCGCTGTCCCCCCAGCCCCGATGCACGGTGACCTGGCCGAACGGCCGGTCCCAGGCCGAGCGGAAAGCCGCCACGCCGCGGCTGGCGTAGTCGCCGGACAGGGGCTGAAGCGAGGCCAGGGGGCGGGGAGAGACCTCGAACGGATACGTGGTGAGCGCGAGGATGGCGTCGGATGGCCGCCGGATGGCCGGTCCATGGGCGTCGAAGTAGGCCCGGGCGGCCGGGATCTGGTCGCGGGGCAGGAACCGCAGGCCCTGGCCCGCTGCCGTGTCCCAGGTCCAGGCGTGGTGGTAGCCGCGCATCCGGGCCGCCACCCGCAGACTCTCGGACAGCCCGGTTCCGCGGGCCAGGTCGACCCCGGTGGTATGGACGAGGGCGTTGAGGAAAGGCAGCAGCGTGGTCTGAGAGGTGCGGTCGCCCCAGCCGTCGTCCCCGATGGCCTCCTCGATATGCCGCCGCAGCGACCGGACGAACACCTCGAGGTAGGACATCAGCTCGTTCTCCGCCCCCGGGGCGCCGAACCGGGCCATGGCCGCCTCGTGGTCGGCCACGGCCTGGGCGTGGTCGGCCTCGGTCACCTCCTTGAGCCGGGGGCTCTGGTTGGAGTAGGTGCTGGCCACGGGCAGGTGGACCATCAGCGGGTAGAGCCCCGGCTCGAGCCGGGCCAGCTCGCCCTCCTCCAGGGCCACCCCGTTCAGCCACATCCGGACGCCGGTCGAGGTGGACCCCCAGTTGGGCCGGGCCTGCACCACCCGGGGGCGGTCGTTGCGGATGACCGTGTAGAGGGCGACCGAGACCGAGATCCGCCGTCCCTGCTCCTCGGCCCATCGCCGGGCCAGCCCGATGCCCGGCCAGTACCCGCCGCCGGTGGCGCTGGCCCAGTGGCGGCCCGACTCGCGGGGATAGATGCTGGGGGTGGTGGCGCTGTCCTGGCCGGAGGGCCACATCCGCCGGAAGTCCAGGGGCACTCCGTCCACCGTCACCCGGGTGCCGACCTCGGGCCGGGCCTCCGCCCAGCCGCCGATCTCGGCCAGGGGGTCGGCGGCGTCGGAGGGGAAGGGGCCGTTGATCAGCCACACCGAGGGCATCCGGTCGCTCTCGAACGGCACCACCGGCACCCCGATCCAGGGCTCGTAATCGTGGGCCGGGGGCACCGGCCGGGCTTCATGCAGGGGCTGGGGGGCGGGGATGGGCACGGGATCTCCCAGAATGGCCAGCACCCCCAGGGCGGCCGCCGCCCGGTGCTTCTGATGCATGCCGTGGGCGGTGCTGGCCAGGCCGAAGCCGGACTGGTCGTCCGGGAACACGTATCGCCCCCCCGGATCGAGCACCTCCGGCGAGTCCTGGCGCATGGCCAGGTGCCGGGCCACCCGTTCGAGGAAGGTGTAGGTGTGCCGCCGCTGCTCCTCGGTCCAGGCCTCGTGGAAGAGGTCGTAGGCCAGGGCCACCCCCATGATCCGGTACACCATGTCGTTCCACTGGCCGTAGGGGAAGGGGCTGACCATGGCCCCCGCACACATCCGGAACGCGCGGTCGGGCGCGCCCTCCAGACCTTCGAGATGCCAGAGCAGGCCGAGGGCGGCCGCATGCAGGGTGATCATGTTGTGGGGCGGCTGCTCCAGGGCCTCCCGCATCCGGGCCATGATGGCCTGACCCAGCGGGGTGGCGGCCCGGCGCCGCAGCTCGGGAAGGTCGTCGCGGGTGAAGAGCAGCCGGGGATGTCCGGTCGGCACCCGGAGAGCGGTCACCGCCGGCAGATCCGGCCGGGCCTCCCAATGCGCAGGCGCCTGCGTCTCCGTGCCGGCCAGGGTGACCTCCAGCATGCGGGCAAGGGTCCGCTGGGTGTGCCAGCCCGCGAACGGGGCCTCGCCCAGGCCCCAGGCGATCTCGATGGCGTCGCGCTGGGCGTCCACATCGGTCGCCTCGGCCTCCAGGGTGGCCGGGCCTCCGTCGAGGGGGAGTCGGATGGAAAGCCTCCCTCCCACCGCCATGGGCCGGTTGCGGTTGGAGCGGACCTCCATCTCGATGCGCAGCGCGTCCCGGCCCGCCTCCACGATGCGGCCCGGATGCTCCTGGCCGGGAAGGTACGGCGTATGCCCCCAGACCCGGGGATGCCAGCGTCCGTCCTCCCGGATCAGATCCAGGATCAGGTCCGACCGCTCGACGCGGTCGTCCCGCCGGATCCAGCCCATGGCGTCGGGGAGGGTCACCTGCACCACCCCGTCGGGGGCGGCGCCGATCTGGGGAGGGGTCAGGGCCTGGGCGGCGGCCACGAGCAGGGCGGCGAACATCCTAGAATCCCTCCTTCCCGAACCAGATCTGGTGTTCGCGATACCACACCGGCATGCCGCCGACTTTGAACATGGGCTCCTCGCGGGCGGGGGCGATCTCGACCGGGGGATGGGATCCCTCGGCCAGGGTCAGGACCACAGCCAGGCTGCCGAAGGCCTGGCGGCGGCGGTCCGCGCCGGCCGCCATGCTCGCGGAGCTGGTCCAATGGTAGATCTTCTCGACCACGATCCTGCCCTCGCGCTGCCGGCGCTCCCGCTCCGACTCGTCCTCGGCGGTCTCGTCGAGGGTCAGCGGATCCTCCACCGTGATGCCGAACTCGCGGCCGGGAAGGGACACCCCCTGGAACTCGATGGCGCCCCGGTCCATGCTGCGCTGGAGCAGGTCCTCGCTGCTCTCCTGGGGCTCGTCGAGCCAGGCCACGATACGGCCGGGCCGTCCGTCGCGGGGAGGGCGGTACTCGAGGTTCACCGTGTCCGGGTAGGCGAACCGGCCCCGCAGCGAGGCCGACACCCCGGGCGGGCGGATGGTGAACTCCGGGCCGACGATGTCCACGCGGCTCGCCGGGACGTCGCCCACGGAAAGCTCCCAGGAGCGCCGCCGCTGGCCCATCTCCGTCGCGCCCTCCACCATCACCAGCACCGCCGCCGCGCCCGACTCGCCGCTCACGTCCAGCCCCACCGTCCGCCAGCCCCGGCCTTCGGTCACCGGATCGCGCCCGTCGGTGCGCTCGAGGTTGGTGAAGCCTCCGAAGGCCACGCTGCCCATGCCGGACCCGTCGCGCCGGGCCCGCAGGTGCCGCAGGCGGCCCCGGCTGGTCGGCTCCGCCGCCGGCAGGTTCACCAGCGATCCCTCCTTGGCCTGGAACACGTTCTGATCCGCCCGGGCCGGCCAGCCGAACGTCCCCGCCGGCGCGGTGGTCTGGGCCGCCCAGGTCCAGCCCAGGCCCCGGAACACGAAATGCCCCGGCAGCGCTCCGCCATGGCCCGGGCCCTCGCCCATCTCGAACACCAGGAGCGGGGCCTCCGGCGACCCGCCCGCCCCCAGCACCAGAGTGCCCATGGTGGGGTCGTGAACAATCCGGGGGCCGTCAGGGGCCGACGGCGGCGTTCCCGCCGGCCAGAGCTCCGCAAGCAGGCTCTGCCAGGCGTGGCGCAAGACCGGCGGGGCGGTGGCGGCGGCCCGGTCCAGGGCGGTCACCGACGCGGGGCTCGCGCCCGGCCGCAGGGCCACGGTCCAGAAGCGGTCCGCTTCGGCCTGGCGGAGCAGCAGTCCGTCGCTGGCCGCGTGGAAGCGACCCGCCTCCGCCCAGCCGGTGCCCGCGAACAGGTCCACTCCGGTCGCCTTCTCCAGCCACCAGCCGAACGCGGGCACGAACTCCAGCGCCGTGGCGTAGCCGAACGCTCCCGTGGGCGCTCCGCGCTCCCCGACCGCCGTCTCCAGAAACCGCCGCACCGACCGATGGCACCGCTCCAGGGCCCGGTGCGAGGCGGCGCGGGTGTCCCCGTCGAGATGCGGAAGCGCCGCCAGCAGGGCCAGCCCCGCCGCCGCCCGGATCGAGGCCAGCCGCGGATCCTCCGGCCCGCTGAAGCCTTCCAGCCAGCCACCGGGACGCAGAGGGGACGGGCCGCGGAGCGGGGTTTCGACCGCGTCCTCGCCCGCCGCCAGCCGGCCCCAGCGGGCCAGGATTTCGGCGGAGGCCCGCTTGTCCTCGCCCGGGGCCAAGGCCTGGAGGGCCGCCGCCGAGGCCAGGGCCGCGCACAGCTCATAGGTCTGATCGGCGCGAAGGGCCCGCGGATCGAGGCGGGCCAGCGGCGCGGCCGCGTCGGCGGGGGACCGGGGGGCACGCAGCCAGGCCCGAAGCTCCGGCCACGCCGCATGCTCCGGGGCCGACACGTCGCGAGGAAGGGACAGGTCCGCCGTCCGTAGGTCCTCAGGCAGGGGGGCGAGCCCGGGCTCCCGGACGGCCCGGGCCAGGACCGGGGCGATGCTGCGCTGATGCCGGTCCGGGATGCGCGAGTAGCTGCGGGTGGCGTCGGTGCTCAGGCCGCCCCGCCAGGCCGGAGGGTCAAAGCTTCCCGCCGCCCGCCACAGATCGCCGATCTCCACCCCGGCCAGTCCCCGCGCCTGCACCCGGAACTCCCCCTCGCCGACCTGCGACCCCATGGCCAGATCCAGCGACACCTCCACCGTGCCCCCGGTGAACCGGGGGGGCAGATGCGGCACCTCGACCTTCAGCTCGGCCTCCAGCCGATGCGGGCCGCGGGCCTGCCGGACCACCGTCACCGGCAGTTCCGCCTCGGGCAGATCCTCGAACCAGGCCCAGCCGGTGCCGGCCAGGTTGCCGTCGGGAAGCATGGGGAGGTCCAGAACCAGGTCGCTCGGCCGCCGCGATCCGGAACCCGGATTCCGGAACGGCACCGCATAGTCCAGAGTCACCCGCAGCCCGTCGGCCCGGACCGACACGGGGACCAGCGCCACCAGCACGCCCAGCAGGGGGAAAAGGAATCGCCGCGAGAACATACCCGGCGAACTCTACAGGGTTAAGACGGAATGGCAAAACCGATTTACGGGCCCGAGGCTTCGCCCGTTGGGGTGGGTGGGGGCGGTGGGAGGGGATGGTGACGGGTGGCGAGGGCTGAAGGGGGTGGAAGGCAGGAAGCCTCGGGGTAGGAAGAGGGAGGGGAGGAGATTGTGGATTGTGGATTGTGGATTGGGGATTGGGGACCGGGGACGGGAATGGCCAATATCCAGCCAGGAATGGCCAATGTTTAAGGGGGGGTGGACTCCCCTCCGCTGGCCATTGGCTATTCCTTGCTGGCCATTGGACATTCGTTCCCATGGGCGGGGCCGTTCGGCCCTCGTCGTCTGGTCAAGGGAACGGTAGTCCGCTGTCTGCGACAGCGGACCGATCGGGCCTGCTTCGGAGGAAGAAAGGCCATGGTCAAGCCTTCCTGCTCTGAGGCGCCAAAGGACGCCTTCTCCCACCAACCACCGCTTGCCAGCAGGATGTCCCCGGCGTGGCACGGCGCTTCCAGCCCGTGCCTGTGCGAGGAAGGATCCCGGAACGACCATGGTCGGCGGAAGCGCTGCTCATGGACGGACCGGGACCTAACCTCGCTCGGCTCCGGGCAAGATGCCCGGGCCACGGGAGGCCGCATGGCGGCGGCTTCTCTTCGTCAATCGTACCTCGTCAGCTTGCCCTGCGAAGCGTGCTCGCGAAGTAGGGTCAATCTGCGGCTTCCCACATCCCACACCCCACATCTCACACCCCACAACTTGTCCGACGTAGCGCCTTGGCGAAGTCGGATCGCGCTATCCGTCTCACCCCGTATCCCTCTGAGCCCAACGGCTCAGCAGCGGGCACGGATCACTGATCCCTCCCCCGCGCACTTGACCCTTACCTCCCCCGCGCTCATACCTTCCGCCCTGTCCCCCTCATCAGTCGCCTAGGAATCCATCATGACTCCTCGCCTGCTTCCCGCTGTGGTCTGGCTGGCCGCCGCCTTCCCCGTGGCCGCCGAGGTGCCGCTCATCCATCCCCTCACCCCGTGGCGGGCCATGGTGGTCACCGGGCCCGACCTGCGGAGCGAGGACGGCGAGCTGTTCGTGCCCGACCGACGGCAGCGCGTGCCCTTCGACGTCACCGGCGCCGAGAACGAAGGCCAGGCCGCCGCCTTCTCGCCCCGACCCCCGGAAGAGTGGATCGCTCCGGAGGACTCCGGCGACCAGCATGGGCCCATGGCCTTGTTTCGGCCCCATCGCGTCGTCGTCGAGGACTGGAGAACCCCGGAGTTCGATGACCGGCACTGGCCCCGGTACCAGGCCGACGAGCTGTTCGACTATGTCGGCGACTACGGCGTGGCGGTGCGGGGGCGGACCTGGCTGTCGTCGCTTCATCTTCGCACCCGGTTCGGCATCCTCGATCCGGCCCGGGCCACGGACCTGCGGCTGACGGTGACCTTCATCGGAGGCGCGGTGGCCTATGTGAACGGGATTGAGGTCGGCCGGGCCTTCCTCCCCGAGGGCGACCTGCCTCCACTCACCCCCGCCGCTCCCTACCCGGCCGAGGCCTACGCCACCACAGAGGGGACGCCACTGCCCATGGTGTCGCCCACCGAGTCGCCCGCTCCGGAACTTGAGCCCCATTACCGGAGCCGGATCCGCACCGCCGAATTCCGGATTCCCCCGGAAGCCCTCCGCGCCGGGGGCAACACCCTCGCGGTGGAGATCCGGCGGGCCCCCGTGCAGGGGCCCATGGGCCGCGACGCCTGGAATCACCTGGCCTTCCGCGAGATCACGCTGGCCAGCCCGTCCGGGCAGGGGGTGATCCCCTACGACGAGGCCCTGGCGGGCCCGCGGGTCTGGAGCGCCGAAGCCCTGGACGCGGTCGCGGCCTCGGCCCCCGAACGCCCGCTGGTCCGCCGACGCTGGGGCTGGGGGACGGTGGGATCCGTCCGGGGGCGTCCGGTCCAGGGGACCCTGGCCGGGAATCCGTTCGATCCCCTCCGGCCCATCCGCATGGCCACGCCGCGGGGCGGTACGGCCAGCGGTCAGGTCGTCCTCGCCGACCCGGCCGGGCTGCGGAACGTCGCGGTCCGGATCGAGGCCGATCTCCAGGGCGACGGCCGCGCCTCCCTGCCCGCCTCGGCGGTGCGGATCCTCTACGCGGGGCCGAACCCGCGGACGCACGATCTGGACGGGCTGGTTGCGACACCTCCCGCCGACGCGACCGTCCTCCCCGTCTGGCTGGTGGCCGAGATCCCTCAGGATCAGTTCCCGGGCTGGTACGAGGGCAGCCTGCGCCTCGAGGCCAACGGCGTGGACTTCCGGGTTCCGGTTCAGGTGCTGGTCACCGGACTGACCCTGCCGCCCCCGCGGGACTTCACGGGGTCCGACCTGTACGTGGCCACCTCGCCCAAGTCCGTGGCCATGCAATACGGAGTGGACCTTTGGTCCGACGAGCACTTCCGTCACATGGAGGCCTCGTTCCGGCTCCAGGCCCAGCTCGGCAACGACCTCGTTTTCGTTCCCGTCATCGTCTGTAACTTCCATCCGGTGCCCAAGAGCTGGCGGGGTGGCCGGGCCTCCGAGGAGGACCGGTGGCACGCCCCCATGGTGCGCTGGGTGGAGACCGACGAAGGGCTGCGCCCCGACTTCCGCATCCTCGACCGCTATCTCGACGCCTACGCCCGCCACGCGGGCCCCCCTCGCGCTCTGACCCTGGGCATCTGGTCGGCGGCCTCGGCCCGCGAGCTGGCCGACGCCTACGAGGGACGGCGCCAGCCCAGCGTGGAGGTCGAGCAGCGCTCCCCGCTCGAGGTGGAGGTGTGGGATCCGGAGACCGGCCGGGTGGAACGGCGCGTGATCCCGGCCATTCTGGATCCCGAGGGGGAAACGTTCTGGCGCCCGCTTCTGGACGGGGTGCGGGACCGGGTGGTCCGCCGGGGATGGTCGGAGCGGATCATCATGCTGGGCCTGGGCGGCGACATGCGGATGGGTCGGCAGACCGTGGAGAAGGTCCGCGAGTGGGCGCCCTACGCCCGGTGGGACCTGCTCTCCCATTTCAGCGGCGATCCGGGCCCGGAGGACGGCCGCCTGATCGCCACCGGGGGCCTGGAGATCGGGGTCATGGGCCTGCCGGGCCTAAGGCCGGCTCTGGCCCGTGTCCTCGAGGCCCGGCTGGCCACCCCGCCCGAGTATCTGGAACTGCCCACGGCGCGGTGGCAGCACGACCCTCACTCGCCCCTGCTGCTCTATCGGGCCCTGCCCCTGGTGTTCGGCCGGCTGGGTCATCTGGGCCTGGACTTCTGGCAGCCGGACGGGGCGGGCCCGCGCAACCACGGATTCTGGACCCACACCCAGGCCCTCGCCGTGCCCGGTCCCGACGGGGCCATGCCCACCGTCCGGTTCCAGATGCTCCGGGAGGGCGTCCAGGACCAGGAGATCCGGACCATGCTGGTCCGGGCCTACCTGGCCCTGCCCGAGGATGAGCGGGAACCCTATCGGGACCTGCTCGACGAGCTTCACCGGCGGATCGCCTGGGGCGGGGGATACATCAGCAACCACGAGATGGCCTTCGACTGGCCGACCTACGCCGCCCAGGTCCAGGAAGCCGCCGCCGACCTCATTGGCCCCCGCATCCACGCCCGCTGGGACCGCCCCCCCGCCGCCCGCCGCTGATTCTTGCCCGGGCTGGCCGGCCGCACGAACCTACGGCACGTGGATCAGCCACGCGCTTGCGGTGGGCCGGAAGGGCGAATCCCGCCCGTGGCGCATTCGCGTCAACCTAAGACGCAATCAATTCCTGTCCAGCCATTTACCGCAGGTCATTCTTCATCGTACCTCGGCGGAATCGCGCAGGCCGTGGGTGACCAGCGAAGAAGCCGCAAGAACCATATCCGTGAGTTTCGTCGCGGCCGGCAAGGCCGATACGAACGCCCCAGGCCGGATTCCGTGCTGCCAGCGAAGGAGCAAGCTGGACACGTAAACGTACGATCGTCAGCCTGCGTGTCCATATTCCGAATCCCCATCCGGCGACAGGAATGAATGTAGACCATTGTATATCAGCATAATATGACACATGCCCCACATCGTTCGGGGTGGCGCATGACGGACACGTAAACGTACGATCGTCAGTTTACGTGTCCAAAACGGGGCGGGCGTCCCGAGATGTCGGTAGCAAGGCGGCGTGACCCAGCACCCGAGAATGTCAGAAGTGGACGAATTCAGCTCCACCATGGATTCCAGCCCATAACATGCTTCTGGACGACTTGTTACGCCTTAGGTTGACGCGAACGCGCCACGGGCGGGATGAGCCGCGAGCGAGGGACGGCCATGTTCCGCTCCTGGCGGGTGCCCGGCTCGTTTCAGGAACCCGGGCATGGCTGCTCCTCGCTCCGGCTCGGC
>PXDE01000421.1 GCA_003566475.1 PVC group bacterium
CCAACGCATGAAGGTCAGCCTCTACAAGTTCCTCCTTAAGATAATGTACCCGCTGAACAAACCCTTCACGAGAATTAACGCAGGAGATCTCCACTCCATCGCTCGATGACATGCAAGCATAGAACAAATTACCCATCGTTCGGTGCCCTAAGAGTCTCGGATTCCTCCATACCCTGCCTGCGATTTCCCCCTCTCTTGGCCCTGATGAGTACAGCCAGCCTCTTCTCCGCCAAATGACCGTCAGCCGCTGCGGCCAGACTCTGCGCCCCGTCACGGCCATATATTCAAACCCGACCCTCACATTGGGCTCAATGCCCCCAGGCCCCAAGTGTTCGATATCCATTGCCTGCGGTGAAGTGAACCATTCTCGCCTTCCCGAAGTAAAATACAGCACATCAACGGACATGCTTCCCGATGGCCCGTGGTCAAGTTCGCGTACGTCTTCAGCATACCCGAGCCCGGGCTTGCTTAGCATCACACTTCCCATGATGAGAAGCATGGAGAGCCTCCACGCGCTACCGGATCGGAACTGTACTAGTCCACAAGGCATGCCACCCCCTTCCCACCTACTCCGAATCTCCATACACTCTCCAAGTCGACACATCCGGAAGCACGAGCCGGATTTCGCGTTCATCGTCCCCATCAACTTTCCACGAAAGCATCACTGTGATCTCGCCGTCGTCTCCATGTCCAAACTCGGCCCTGCCAAAGGCGAAACGGCGATTCGCATCATCCAGATCGGGCTCGATGTAATGAACGCGCTCATCCCCACCACCCTTGGCTACCGACGAAACTTCAACCTTTCGGTCCAGCGCCGTTGCGGCGAAAAACCTCTGTCCGATCACCTTGTGCCCCAACAGCCTCGGGATCAGCCTCGTCTCGCCGGCAATCTCGCCTCTACGAGGAAGAGAAGACCAGGCCCACGAGGTTCTTTCCCAGATCACCTGTCCATGCATAACGTGCGGAGGCGCAGGCCGAATTTCCGAGCCACTTACAGCCATAATCCT
This sequence comes from PVC group bacterium, assembly GCA_003566475.1. GTDB lineage: Bacteria > Verrucomicrobiota > Kiritimatiellia > SS1-B-03-39 > PXDE01 > PXDE01. Next base: position 1,008 of record PXDE01000421.1, read on the forward strand.
AACTCCAACCCTGACATCTGGAACCCAGTCATCCACTGGCATCTCCCATTCGTCGCGGGCGGCGCCCGTTACAGGCTCCAGTCGGCCCGTGTAGAACTGCATCACCGTAATCAATTCTCTATCCCCTCTGCCTCCTGGTGCTGCGGCCAACATTGATGGCCGGACAAATGGAATCGCAATCGCCGCTGCCAGCAGCATGCCGAAGACAGATGCTGGCCGGAAACTACGGGTCGCTTCTGCGTGGGTTCTCACGGTTCTAATCCCCATGGAACTTGAGAAAAAGCGGTTCCGTGGCATCAAGCGTTCGCGTGTCCTCCCTCTCCTCGTCGTGCGACCACCCAATGCCCAACATAGCCATCCGCTGAAACTCCAGAAGCGGGCTTTCAAAGCCTTCACCGGAATGCATCTTTCCATATGATGGGTCGTAGATTGCGCCCCCGATCTCCACTATAGAATGTGCGTTATGAAACAGTGGCGGCGTGGAAGGCCCTTGGCCCTGAAAACCTTGATGATTCTTGATCACCAAGGCTTGATGGTGGAACTCAGGTCCATATTCCTCTGGCGGATTCTTTGCCAGCCCGATCTGGACAATCAAATTTTCATCTTGTACTATGTCACGGACAGCGATGCCTTCCATCCCGTGCGCCCACAGACATTTTGCAAGAAAGCGTGCCCAAGATTGACATGGGGCACGGTTGTCCTCGCGTGCTAACATCGCGGCAGCGGTGAACTGAAATCCCTCGTCCACGAAGTTCGGCCACTTGCCGTGCTCATCGGGATCACCCCAGAATTTGAACACGGAAGTAGGCTGGCCGGCCCGGTGAATCTTATCCAAGGGCTCGAAGAGTGCCCATATCGCCGCAAGCGTTCCCTCAGGAGGGTTCTGCCCCTGTCCAAGATTGCGGCACGCCACATCCACGATCGTCAGATACAGGTCGTCCGTCTTGGGCTCGTCCAGCAGGAGATAGATGTCGTGCTGCGTCGAGTCCGCGTCCCGGAACTCATCAGTCATGGCGTCGTAGTATGCCCAGTTCAGCGTCCATTCGAGGAGCCGCCTGGCCACATTCGGGAAGGCATGCTGGCAGTCCCAATCGGCGATCTCCAAGATCCCGTCCTGATCCGGAAACCCCTCCTCGTAGGGGAAGGCCATCGGGTGCCCCTTGTTCTCCCCATACCCGTACACGGAAAGCTCCCGGTTCAGATCCTTTGGTTCCACCTGGAACCGGGCCTCCACCCGGGGCGTGGTGCCCCGCACAAAGGCCACCGGCTTGCCCTGCGGATCCTCTCCCGCCTCCCAGTGCGGCGCGTCGTAGTCGCCGGTGCCATCGTCCTTCTTGATGGTGAAGAGCTCGCCTCCCTCGTCGGAGTCCATGAACTCCAGCCTGCTCAGCTTGACCTCGACCGCGATCCTCTGCACCTCCTCGCCGGCGTTCGCGCCGCCCACCGCGCACATGCCGGCCACGGCGAAGGAGATCTCGAACATGTCGGCCTGGCTGGTGCTTTCCGAGGCGGACGCCAGCTTGAGCAGGAACATGTTGCCGCTTCCTTCCAAGGCGTCCAGGGTGGTCGTCCAGTCCCCGGGGTCGGGCTCGCCCCCGAGGTCCGGAAGATGGGCGACCAGGGCCAGACCCTCGGTCACGGAAATGCTGAAGGTGGTCGCCGAGAACGACGACTGCCCGCTGGTGGCATAGGAGATGACGTAGTGGTGGTCGCCCACGAACAGCATGTCTGGGAGCGAGGGCGGATTCACCTGAACCCAGCAGGGCGGGCTCTCGGACAGCGCGGTGGTGGCGCCGAACGTCAGCGCGAGGACAATCGATTTTGCCAGTCGGTCCACTGCTCCATCTCCTGGTTGGCTCGGCGGGCCTGAACGACAAGCTGCCGATGAACATCGCTCCAGAACGCCCGGGCGGAGTCGGTCTCGCTCCGCTCCACGCCCAGCTCCGCGCGGGCGGCCTGGTCGCCAAGGGTCACGACCCGCTGTCTGGCCATGGCCAGGGCGGTGGCCACCGCGTCGACGGCAGCCTGCCGTGTCTCGATACATTCCGCCTGGGAGCCGGTCGTGGCAAGCCCGGCCAGCCATTCCGTGACCTCGCGGGTCGTGGTGAGCCGAAGATGGTCCCGCATGTCCCGGAGGATGGCCCGCCGGGCCGCGTCGCTCTGGGCCGTGGTCCAGGCGTCCCGAAGATCGCCGGCTCTCGGCACCCGGAATGTACCGACGGTTTCTCCCCAGGCCTCCGCATAGGTCTTGGCCACCATCCAGAGCGCCTTCCGATCCCTCTCGGCTTCCCCCTCGATTCCCTGGCGGACTCGCTCCTTCCAACCCTCCATGGCGTCCGCCCTGATCATGGCGCACGCCGCGATACGGGACGCGGTGATCGCCACCGCCGGTTTCCCGGAGTCCACCAGGTTTTCCATCAGCTCGCGGGCGGCGTCCCCGGTGAAATGCCGGGCCAGAGCGTCGGCCACGGTGTTGGGCACCGGTTCCGGGCATCGCGCCGCCGCTTCGAGCAGTTCCAGACGTGGATTCTCCCCCGGCGCGAAGGCGGGATGGGCGAGCAGGTTCGTGCATTCGTAGAGCAAGTCGAGACTCGGCTCCGCTTCGGCCACCACCACCGCGTAGAAGATCTCCCCCCATTCCCTGGCCTCCGCGAACTTCCGGGCTTCGAGGTATCGCCGGCTGATCCACCAGGGGAGTTTCTTGTTGGCCCTCAGATGTCCTTCGCGCCACAGGCCGGCCAGGTGGGCGACCAGGTCGAGAGCCGATTCGCCTTCCGCCAGGTCGAACAGGCGGCCCAGGCTGGCCAGCGCGTCGGGCTCGGCCTCGGTCCAGTCCGGATTGGCCAGCATCCAGTCGAGGGCCAGCCGCTCGGCATGAGGCCGGTCCAATCGGGACAGGGGTCCGGTGATGGCGAGCAACCGCGCGAGGGGCATGGCTTGGAGGGCCGCCTCGTCTGGGGCCCACGCCAGGCGGAGGGCCTCGGCCCAGGCCCTGGCGGTGTCCGGAGGCAGAGCCGGAGCGAGTTCCCGTGTGATCCAGGTCAGGTCGGCGCCGCGGACCTTTTCGGGGTCGCGCATGAGGTTGCGGTCGTACCAGGTGATGACCCGCTCGCGGAGCTCGCGGGCGTCGGCGCGGCCGAGCACGCGCATGAACTCGCGGTGGTCGTCTCCGCCGTAGGTGGTCCAGGCGTCGCTGTCGCGGTGGAGGGCGACGATGGCGGCGGCGGGATCGACGTCGAGGGCCTGAAGCGTCCCGCGCATCCGGTTCAGGTTCACCGCGAGGGGCGGCGGTTCTGCTGGGGCCCCCTCCGGATGCTCCGGACGGATGGTGGCCGCGTAGGCCTGCACGAGGTCGTCGGCCATGGCCCGGGCGCGATCCCGGTCCAGATGGGGGCGGACGGCGCGGAGGAGGTCGGTGGGGGGAGGCGGCTGGGCGCCCCATCCCGCCGTGACGGCGGCGGCGAGGGCGCGGAGCAAGGCATCGTCGGCCAGATCCGCCGCCTCGGCCTCGTGTCGGAGGCGGTCGAGGGCGGGATAGGGCCAGGCGGACCAGTGGTCCGGGGCGGCGGCAAGATCGCGGAGGAGCTCGGTGGCGGCTTCGGCGGCGATCTGCCGTAGCCGGGCGAGCAGCCCGGGGAAGGCGTCGGCATCGGGAAGCTCGCGGGCCCGGGCCTGGCCGGCCACCAGGGCGGCCAGGGCCGCCCGCTGGGCCTCGTCGAGCCGGTCGCCGAGCAGGCGGGCGAGGCGGGCCGGATGGTGGGGGGCCTCGTCCAGGGCGAGGCTGGACACCACGTAACGGCGCAGGGCGTCCGCCACCGGCCCGTCGGCCAGGGGCGCCGCCCGGTCGCACAGGCCGAGCAGAAGGCCCAGCCCCTTCCCGTCCTCGCTGTCGAACAGGGGGGCGAGGAGTTCGGGCTCGGCGGCGAGCCAGGTCTCGAGGGCGTCGAGGAACCGGCGGGGGACCCCTCCAGGCAGGAAGTTGGCCCGGAGGTGAAGGGTGTCGAGCCAGCCGGTCCAGTTGCGCGGGGCGGTGGCCGGAGGGTCGGCGAGGAAGGCGTCGATCTCGTCGGCCACGGCCGCGATGGCGCGGCGGTCGTTCGTCCGTCGG
>PXDE01000357.1 GCA_003566475.1 PVC group bacterium
GTCGGGGGCGGCGCGTTTCGGGCCCCACCACGAACTTCGACTGGCCGGAGGCACGGCCCGGGCGGAAGGCGCAGGCCCCCGGCTGGCCCGGCGGTTCCGGGAGACCGGCGAGCTGACCTTCGAAGCGATTCTGATGCCGGGCCCGCTGTCCTCCGAGCCCCGCCCGATCGTCTCGCTTCAGGGGGCGTCCGTCCTGTTCGCGCTCCTTCAGGTGGAGGACCGCCTGGAACTGGACTGGATGCTCACCCGCGACGGGGAGACCCGCCGACGGCGCGGCGCCCTGGGCCGGATCCTGCCCGGCCAGGCCCAGCACGTGGCGGTGAGCCTGGCCAGCCAGAACCAGGTGCTGTTCCTGAACGGCCGCGCGGTCTCCGGACTGGCCGCCCGGGGCGATGGATCGGCCTGGACAGAGGGGGAGCTGACCTTCGGCGACGGGGACTGGGCCGGACGCCTCGACCACATCGCGTTCTACGACCGGGCCCTGGACGACGGCGAGGTGGCCGCGCGCCACGCGGGCCTTCGCGAATCGCTGGACCGCCGCCTCGACCCGCCAAAATTCCAGGTTCAGGCCGTGCTGCGGCAGGTCACGGCCACCCCCGACGTCCGCGACCTTGCCCCCTACCGGCGGGCCCTGGCCACCCGCGTCTACGAGGTGACCGGAACCGTTCCCGAGGGAGTGGATGCCCGGCGCATCCTGGTCGCCGAATGGGTGGTCCTGGACCTGGTGGCCCGGCCGGAGGCGATCCGAAGGGTGCCGGGGCAGGTCGAGTCATTGCGTCTGGAGCGGATGGAGGACCACCCCCAGCTCGAAAGCGAACGGCTCCTCGACGATAGCGGCGAGCCCGGACTTCCCCTCTTCCTGAGGCTCTAGGCTCTTCCCCGCAGAAGGCGGCCGGGCCCTCAGACCATTCCTGAACGGAGAAGCCCGCGTTCGCGGACCGCTTGCGCCGGGCCAGGAATTCCGATAGGGTTGTGGCGCATTCAATTCCCCGCGTCTTTACTCCCCCGGAGCATTATTATGTCGGCTTCCTCGGTCCGCGTCGGCGTATTCATCGACACCACCAACATCAGCCGCAATGGCGGCTACGGGATGCGCTACGAGGTGCTCCGGGCCTTCGCCTGCCGCGACGGGGCGGTGCCCGTGCGCCTCAACGCCTACGTGGCCTTCGACGAGGAGCGGGCCGAGCGCGACCCCGCCTACCGCCGCGCCCAGGAGAACTTCTGGGGCCTGGTCCGCGACTTCGGCTACAAGGTGATCCGCAAGCCGGTGAATTGGTACGAGGACGAGAGCGGCAACCGCTACGGCAAGGCCAACGCCGACCTCGACCTCACGGTCGACCTTCTCCACCAGGGCCTGCACCTCGACCGGGTGCTCCTGGCCACCGGCGACGGGGACTTCACCCGGGTGGTCCGGGTGATGCAGAACCGGGGCTGCCGCATCGAGGTGGTGGCGTTCGAGAACGTGGCCACCTCGCTGCGCGAGGAGGCCGACTACTTCATGTCCGGCTACCTCATCCCCGACCTGCTCCCCACCGAGCGCACCGGCCGGGCCAAGCCCTGGGGCGAGACCGGTTCCCGCGTCCGCGGCATCTGCTACAGCCACACCGGCAAGGGCTACGGTTTCCTCCGGTTCATGACGGCCATCGGCCCCGGCGTGCTCACCACCGACACCCGGGCCGCCGACTCGCCCTACGAGTCGATCTTCCTCCACGACTCGCGCCTGCCCGAGGGCGTGCTGCCCTCGATGCTGCCCAGCCGCAGCCTGGTCTTCGAGTTCGAGATCAAGGAGGAGGAGGGCCAGAAGGCCCGGATGGCCGAGAACGTGGTCCTGGTTTCCGGACAGCCCCGCCGCCCCCGGCCGGCCACGTCCGGCTTCGAGGATCCCATCGGCGGCTACACCGAGGACGATCTCGATCTGCTCGATGAGGATGAGGATGCCGCAGGATTCCCCGACGACAAAGGCGACGATGAAGACGACCGGTAGCGGGGACCGGCCGCCGGCCCTCGACCGCAGTCCCTCCCGGCTGGCCTTCGGGCTGGTGGTGGCGGGCCTGGCGCTGCTTCTGCTCGCCGTGGCCGCCTTCGTCGGGCTGGGGGTGCAGCGCCAGTCCCACCGCCGCATGCAGGCCGCCGTGCTGGAGTTCGAGGACCGGGGCTACGAGGTGGTGTGGGGCCGGGGGACGCTGGTCATCCGCGAGCCCCTGACCCGCCCCCATGTGCTGGCGGCGGACCGGGTGTCGCTGCAGGCCGATGCCGAGGCCAACCTGGCCATCCTCGCCCCCACCGCCGAGATCCGGAGCCGGGTGCGGGGCGACCTTGACTTCCGGGGCCAGGTCCTCACCATCCAGCCCGAGGGGGTGGTCGAGGGCGCGCTCGACGGCGACGTCCAGATCATCGACCTCCGGGGCCGGATCTGGGGCGAGATCCGGGCCCGCTACCAGTTCCTCGACGAGACCCAGGCCGCGCCGTCCGAGGAACCTTGACCTCCTCCGGCGAGGACAGCGCGACGCGAATTAAGAAGGGAGGCCCAGCAGAGCCGGGCGGCAGCCCCTTTGGAGCGCGGGAGTCTGACTCCCGCTTTCCCGCGTGAAGGGTGTGTGTCCTGGTTCGCCCCGACCTGTGAAGCGGGCCAGCCAAAGCGGAACTCAAAGTTCCGCACTCCAAACCTCCCCTCCACCCCGAATCCATGGGGACCTCGCCGCCGTCCAGGCCATGGACGAATGAGTCCAGGCCTTGGACGGTTTCGTCCAGACCTTGGACACGTGAGCTCACGATCGTGGCGTCACGTGTCCGATGGGCCGAGGGGGGGGCAGGCGAGAACCCTAGCCGTCTTGCTCTGGGACACCCTCGTCGGTGCGACCATGGGACTTTGGGCGCCCCCCGCGGCTGAGCCTCCCCCTTGTGGCGGCCGTTCGACCGAGTACTCGAGGAAGAACGGCTCCGGGCCGGGGGCGAGGGAGGGGACGACGCGGGGAAGACGTTGCTCGGAACGTGCGAAGAAGCCGCTCTCTCTCGCGGACTCGGTCGAGCGGCCGCTACAGGGCGCTGGGCAACTCCGCCTCCCGGCATCCCGAATCCCGCATCGCGCGTCACGCATCGCGCCCGCCGCCTCACCCCTATTCCGGGCGGCCCACGGTGCCAGCGGCCCTCACTGGCCCCTGACGCTTCGACGCCGCCCTTCCCTTATGGGATAGCCGGACGCTTCGCGGTGCGCTATGTTGACCCTTCAATCCCGAATGGTGGAGCGAGCATGCATATGATGCGGATTCTGATGGCCGGGCTCGTGGGCCAGGCGGTGGCGGGGACGCCGGCGTGGGCCCAGCGTGCGGATTCGGTGAACCCGGTGAGGGTGGTGACGGCCACCTTCCTCGGCGACGAGGGCAGCCAGTGGCTGTCGGCGGGCGGGTTTCTCCCCAATGGCGACATCCTGGTCTGCGGGGTGACCGTGGATCCGGAGATCACCCTGCTGGGCCAGAAGGCCCAGGTGCTGGGCCGCGACGCGGCCCCGCTGCGCCGCATCCGCGAATGGGAGCGGCTGGGCCACCAGGACACCGGGCGCATCGCGGTGCCGGCCGGCCCGGATCCCACGGGCCTGCGGGCACCGGTCCTGGACGACGATTTCTCCCTGGAGGAGCCGCCTACCCCGGAGGAGATCCGGGAGGCCGAGCGGGCCAACGCCGCCCGCATCGCCTCGGTGCCCGCCCCCTTCCGGTGGCGCGAGGCGGTGTCGGTGGAGGAGCGGGATCTGTTCGTGAAGCTCCACTGGATGCAGCCGGAGGCCACCGGGTTCATGGCCATCTTCAGTCCCGACCTGAAGACCGTGCGCACGCTGCGCCGCCTGCCCCGGGGGGCGGGGTCGATCACCTCGGCGGCCGTGGCCGCGGACGGGGCGATCTACATCGCGGGGGCGGCCACCGACCGCCTGGCCAACCTGCCCGGACCCCGGGAGACGCTGACGCCGGAGCGCCCGGCCGCCGGGGACAACGCGGTCGGAGCCCGGCATACCTATCTGGCCCGGCTCGCGCCTGACCTTTCCTCGGTCGAGTGGATCCGCGAGTTCAAGGGCTGGAGCATCGCCCCTCATATCCGGGTGCTGCACAACGGGAAGGTGGCCATCCATACCTCCGATGTGCGGACCTTCACGCCGGATGGCGCCACCGTCCACGTCGCCCGGGCCCGGAGCCAGCGGGAGGCGCTGGCCCTGGATTTCAACCCGGTGGATGGACGGCATACCCGGGCCGGGGACTGGATGAGCCCCACCGGCCGCGAGCCCTACCGGAACCCGTTCCTGCACATCTATGAGCCGGACGGGACGGTGCTGCATCAGCTCTACCGATGGCGCGGCCCGTTCGCGGGGATCGACCCCGAGCATCTGGTGGCCGACTCCGCCGTGCGGCGGACCGCGTTCGACCCCGAGGGCAACCTGTTCTACAGCACCTGGAGCCACGGTGGGAACAATGTGATGCGCCGCCTGCCCTATGATATCGAGCGGCCCGCCCCCAACCGCCTCGGCCACTCCAACATGGAGACGGTGTGGATGGTGAAGAAGCTGGGCCCCGACTACAACCAAGCCAGCGCGGCCGAGGTGACGGGCAACGTCAACGCCCTCTTCGCGGCTGTGGACGGATCGGCGGTGTGGAACCTCGGAAGCGGATTCCGGGTGCGGCCGACCGCCAACGCGCTCACGCAGGTGAGCCAGGGGTCGTTTCTGGCCGTGGCCGATCCGGACCTCGGCGCCTACCGGTTCGCGTCCACCCTTCCGGGCACGGCCGACCGCGTGGCCATCCGCGGGGACTATCTCCGGGCCGAAAGCTGGGCGTTCGCCACCGGAATGAGCCAGGGCCGCCCCATGCTGCTGGCCCTGTCCGGCGCTCTGCCCGAAGGGCGCGTGGACGGCCAGCCCTTCCCCGTGCCCACCCGGAACCCGATGCAGGAGCGGTTCGGAGGCGGGCTCATGGACGGCTACCTCATCGTCATGGACCTCAGCACATCCCAGCCGTGGCCGGTGTACGAACCTCCGCCCCGGCCGGAACGGGGCGAGCCCCGGCCTCATCCCACGCCCCTGCCCTATCCGGGCGAAGGCCAGGTGTTCGATTTCGGCAC
>PXDE01000384.1 GCA_003566475.1 PVC group bacterium
GCTTCCTGGATACCGACCTCGTCGTGGGCCGGGCCTCCTTGAGTCCGGCCGGGGCCCTCGTGCTGCACGACGTGGCATGGTCCGAAGCCGGGCAGGATCTGGTGCATGGACAGGCGGGGAGGGGGGGCATCCGGCCCTATCCGCGATTCTGGTGGCGACCCGGTCCCGCCGCCATCCGTCGGGTGGAGGTTTCCGACGCCTACGCCTACGTCACCGGGGGCAGGCCCGGTTTCCTGGGGTTCTGGCCGGCCTGGCTGCATGCGATGTCCGGGCTGCCCGCCGCGCGGGAGGCGGTGGGCGCGCCGCCCCGGGATCAGGGCGGGTTCTGGAGCCGGATGGCCCTGGCCGTGGACCCTCTCTATGTGGTGTGGGTGGACGGGCAGGGCGCCGAGCTGGCCCGACTGGAGGACATCCGCATCGATGCCCGTACCGTCCTGCCCCGCCGGTCCGACCTGCAATACGTGCGGGTGCGCTTCCGGGGAGGCCGCGCGGTGCAGGGCCCCCGGGTGGGCGAGGCCGATCTCGAGTTCCTGCGCACGCCCGACCAGGCGGTGCGGATCCCCCGCGGCCCGTAGCGGGCGCCCTGTCGCGATGCCACGAATGAGCCCAGCCCGGCCCGAAGCCGCAACCCATCGAATCTCTCCGATTCGCGTCCATTGACGTTCATTCGCGGTTCAACACCCTCTGGATCGTTGTGGCCTGCGAGCGGCCTCCGTGGGTGTATCCAGCCATCCCGCGTCGCAGATTTAGATGGGACGCGCGGGGGCGGATGGCCTATCGTGCGGGTCGCGGCCCGGGTGGCGGAACGGCAGACGCAGGAGACTTAAAATCTCCCGGAGGGTACCTCCGTGCGGGTTCGAGTCCCGCCCCGGGCACCGAACCCGATCCCCCAAGGAATCCACCATGAACGAGCAGAACGTGATCGCGTGGCACCGCCGGCATCCCTGGCTGGCCGGCCTTGAACTCGAGACCGAAGCGCGGCAGGCCCGGGAGGAGGGGCGCCGGCTGACCCCGTCCCTGGAGCGCGAGTTCGACCGCCTGCTGGCGGTGCCGGGTCAGGAGGGGTCGTGGCACGGTGGCCCTGGGGGCAAGCGGGGTCTGGACTGGATGGCGGAGGCGGGACGTCTGATGGACCGGGTGCTTCGGTGCGGCCAGGATCCGGCCTTCGGGTACGAGGAGCCCAGCGACCTTCGAGGCATTCGGAAGGCCCGGCCCCGGGCGCCCCGGCTCCCGGCCTGGACCGCGTCCAGGCGGGCATTCGGGACCCAGCTCCACGGTGGCCTGCTCGGCCGGATCTGCGGCTGTCTGCTCGGCAAGCCGGTCGAGGGCTGGAGGCAGGCCGAGATCCAGGCCCTCGCCGCAGCCACCGGGAACTGGCCCCTGACCGACTACCTGCGGGCGCCTGCCGCCCGCGAGGCGCGTCGGATTCCTCGCACCTTCCGGAATGCGAAGTCCCCGGTTCTCCGTGGGAATATTCAGGGGATGCGCGAGGACGATGACACCAACTACACCGTGCTGGGATTCGAGGTGCTCCGCCGGTTCGGTTCCGAGTTCAGCCCGGCCGACGTGGCCGCCCTGTGGCTGGGGCTGCTGCCCATCGGCAAGGTGTGCACGGCCGAGCGGGCCGCCTACCGCAATCTGGTCGACGGGATCATTCCCCCCGAGAGCGCCCTCCGCCGCAACCCGTACCGCGAATGGATCGGGGCCCAGATCCGGGCCGACTTCTTCGGCTACGCCAATCCAGGCCAGCCCGCCCGGGCCGCCGAATGGGCCTGGCGCGACGCCTGCATCAGCCACGTCAAGAACGGCATCTACGGCGAGATGTGGGTGGCCGCCATGCTGGCCGCCGCCTATGTCGAGTCGGATTGGGTCAAGGTGATCCGCGCGGGGCTGGCTCAGATTCCCGCCCGCTGCCGGCTGCGCGCGGCCGTCGAGGGCATCGTGACCGACCACGGGAAGGGCGTCTCCTGGGAGGCGGCGGTGGCCGGGGTGCAGGCGCGCTGGGACGAGACCCATCACCACGACTGGTGCCACACCATCAGCAACGCCGAAGTGGTGGCGATCGGCATGCTCTACGGGGAGGATGACTACACCCGGACGATCGGCTGTGCGGTGGGCGCCGGATTCGACACCGACTGCAACGGCGCCACCTGCGGCAGCCTGTGGGGCGTCCGGCACGGGGTGAAGGCCCTCCCCGCCATCTGGACCGAGCCCATTGCCGACACCCTGCGCACCGGGGTGGACGGGTATGCCGAAGTGAGGGTGTGCGACCTGGCCCGCCGGATGGCCGACTGGGCCTGGAAGCATGGGGCGGCGCCGTCATGACCGCGAACCGGCCGCCTCGGATCGTGGTGGTGGGATCCTCGAACACGGATCTGGTCATTGCATGCGACCAGTTGCCCGGCCCCGGCGAGACCATGCTGGGCGGACCTCTCCAGCAGCATCCGGGAGGGAAGGGGGCCAACCAGGCGGTGGCGGCGGCCCGGGCCGGGGCCGACGTCACCTTCGTGGGGGCCCGGGGCGAGGACGCCTTCGGTCGCGCCGCCCGCGCCGTGCTGGACGCCGAGGGGATCCGCCTCCGGCATTTCCGGGTCAAGCCGGAGATCAGCAGCGGCGTGGCCCTCATCCTGCTCGGGGGCCGCAGAAGGGAGAATCTTATCGCGGTGGCCGAGTCGGCCAATAGCCATCTGTCCGGGACCGACGTCGAGGCGGCGGCGGGCGCGATCCGTCGGGCCGATCTGGTCATGGCGCAGCTCGAAGTGCCTTTGCCTGCGGTGGAGGCGGCGGCCCGGCTCGCGGGGGCGGCGGGCGTGCCGTTCCTGCTCAACCCCGCGCCGGCCCGGTCGCTGCCCGACCGGCTGCTGCGTCAGGTGGACACCCTGGTGCCCAATCGGACGGAGGCGGAGGTGCTGACCGGGGAGGCCGATGCGGCCCGGGCGGCCGAGGCGTTGCGGGCCCGGGGCTGCCGGCGGGTCGTGGTCACCCTGGGCGCGAAAGGCGTGCTGATCTCGGACGCCTCGGGAGTCACCCGGATCGCCGCCCGCAAGGTCCGGCCGGTGGACACGGTGGGGGCGGGCGACTGCTTCTGCGCCTGGCTGGGGGTGGGGCTGGCCGCCGGGATGGATCTCCGGTTCGCGGCCGGCCGGGCGGCGGCGGCGGCCGCCGTCGCGGTCACCCGCCCCGGCGCCCAGCCCAGCATGCCCCGGGCCGAGGAGGTGCGTCCGTAGGCGCGACCCGTAGCCGCGCCCGCCTAGGGCGTGGATGCGTATGGGCCGAGAAGGGGGCCGAGCCGGGACCGAGCCTTGCGCGCTTCGGGCTCGGGCCCGAATCCGCACGCAAGCCGAGACCGGCCCCGTTCGTTCGCAGGAATTCTCGGCTGGCAACGGACACACCTGCCGGTGCGGGCACGGGGGCGGTCATCGATGAAACCTTCTCGACCATACGGCGCTAGAAGACGTGGGACGGACGTCCTCGTCCGTCCTGCGAAGGAGCCGCGCCTGGATGGTCCTTGGCCCGTGTTTCACGCTGCACCAAGGGCGCTTCAGGCTCCGCACAGCGCGGAGACGGACGAGGACGTCCGTCCCACGTGGACCGGCCACGTCCGTCCGTCTGGGTGAGATTGGCGACTGGCTTGCGTGCGGGTTTGGCCCGGGGGCGTCGTCTTGTCCGGGATCGTCCACCGGCAGGCTGTGCCCGCCGAAGCCAGGCATAGGCGAGGCGCCGGCGGCTACGGGAGCTTCGCACGGATCGAGCTCGGATCCGCGTCGTTCCCAGGGGCGGCCAAACGCTTCCGTCTTCGCCCTACGGGCTACGCCGCGACAGGTGGTGCGTTCGGCTACGGGGATGGGGGCGACGACCGCCGCGCCAGCGTCCGTTCCACGGCGCGGACGAACGCGCCCGGCTTCTCCGCGAACACCTCGGCGGCCAGATCGCGGATGGCGGACATGCGCTTGCGGATCCGCCGGTCGATTACCTTGGCCGCCGCCCCGTTCTCGGCGTGACGCCGGACCATGGCCAGATCGTTGAGGTCGCCCAGGTCCGTCTGAAGCCGGTCGAGGCGATCCAGCCACCGGGCCCGCCTGGGCGCCCAGCGCGAGGCCAGGCTCTGCATCTGGTACATCAGGTACTTGGTGTGTTTCCGGGCCTCGTGGTAGGCCTCGGGATCGCCGGCCTCCGCCGCCCGGGCCAGAAGGCGGCGCCCGGCGCGGTAGGTGCGCTTGAGCCCCCGGCCCCAGGCGGCCGCGTCCTCCGGAAGGCCAAGGGCGAGAAATGCCGCTTCGGAGGCCTGGAGCATGCGGACGACCTTTCGGTTGCGGGCCCGGACCTGGGCGGCCTCGGGCTCAGGCGCGGGCTCGGGCCAGGCCGACCGGAGGCCCGCAAGCGAGCGCTTCTCGTCGCCCTTCCGGCTCTTCTTCGCCAGGCGGCCCAGCACCTGCCGACCCACGAACGCGTCCCGGTCCTCGGCCAGCAGCCGCGCCGCGTCGCGGAGCCGCCGGTTCTCCGCCTTCCAGACCCTCTCCGCGATCTCCGGGCGGACCAGCCGCCACAGCGCCCTCAGGTGCTTGATCCGGCGCCGGGACTCGTGCACCGCCTTGTGAAGGTCGGGCTCCGCGCCGGACATCAGCGCGACCGCCTGCCCGGTCTGGACCCGGACCGTCTCCCGCAGGCGCTCGGCCCAGGATGTCGGAGGCGTGGCCTTCATCGCATGCATCGCGTGATGATGGCACCGCCCGCGTTCCGGGGCAATCCTTGCCCGGACCCCGCCTCCGGCGTGCCGCGCCGTAGCCAGGCGAAGGGGGCGGAAGCCAAAGCCGCGTGAGTGCCTGCGGCCCAACGCGGGCTCGGGCCGGCGTGGCGGTCGGCAGATCTCCCTTCCCACCGCAGTCCCAGGGGGAGCCTGGCTGGCCAACGGGCATTCGGTTCTGGACTGCGCGGAACGACGTAGCGCCAGTAGTCCGCTGTTCCCGCCCTGCGGGACGGACCGTGCGTGGCACGAGCCTGCCTGGGCGGAAGAGAAGCCATGGTCGAGCCTTCCTCCAGCCAGGCGCCGCACATGCGCCCTCGTCCCGCCCTGCGGGAACAGCGAGGTACTGGCATGCA
>PXDE01000317.1 GCA_003566475.1 PVC group bacterium
GACGACGCGGGACAGAGGTCGGACACGGTGGGCGGAAGCCGCTCTCCATCGCAGACTCAGTCGAGCGGCCGCTACAGGACGTTGAGGAAGGCGAGCCGACATCCCACATCCCGCATCCCGCATCGCGCCAGCCGTCTCGCCCCTTATCCGGCTGAACCCAGCGGTTCCGCGGCCCTCACCGCCCACTGATCACTGACCACTTCCCCTGAACCCTGAACACTGAACACTGACTACTTATACGGCGTCGACCGCCCGTGCCGCAGGAGGTGCAGCCCCTTGCGCCAGGCCCGGGCCAGGAAGGGGGGCTCGCTGACGAACCGGTCGGTGAGCACGGCGTTGATGTAGTGGAAGTCGTGCCTCTCGCTGATCCGCAGCCACAGCTCGTAGTCGTTGAAGTAGAACTCCGGCTTGAACATCCCCACCTCGTCGACCAGCGACCGGCGGTGCATGACGCAGTTGATGTCGAGGAAGTTGTAGCGCTGCAGCTTCTCCCGGGAGTAGCCGTGGAGCCAGCGCCGGAAGGGGTTGCCGAGGATGGGGCGTCCCGTCCTCGCGTCGCGGTAGCGCGAGCGGGCGTAGAAGAACACCTCGTCGGGATGGGCCTGGGCGGCGGCCACGAAGGTGGCCAGGTTGTGGGGCAGGAAGGCGTCGTCGTCGTCGAGGTAGCTCACCCACTCCCCGGTGGCCATATGCTCGAGGGCGTAGTTCTTGGTGGCCGACCCCGTGTCGGGCACCCGGTGGTCGAGGTTGTGGAACCGGATGCGGGGGTCGCCCACAGAGGCCACCACCTCGGCCGTGCGGTCGGGGGTGGCGTGCCCCACCACACACAGCTCCCAGTCCTGGTAGGTCTGGGCCACCACCGACTCCAGGGCCCGGCGGATGACGCCGGCCCGGTTGTAGGTGCTCATGATGACCGTGACCAGCGGGCCACGGGTGGGAAGACGGGTGCGTAAGGCCATGGAATGTCGGGAGTGGGAGGTGACCTTAGCCCACCCGCCTTGCCGGGATCAATGTCCGCAAGGCGGTTCCGGCCGCACGGGACCCCGGCGGCGGGCGGGCAGGGCGGGGGCGGTCACCGTTCCGGAGGGCCCGTCTCCCCGTCCGGCGACGAACCAAGGAGCCGGGCCATCTTCATGAACAGGCGGTCGAAGACGACGGGCTTGGTCTCGTATTCGTCGCATCCGGCGGCCAGCGCCTTCTCCCGGTCGTCGGCCATGGCATGGGCGGTGAGCGCGATCACGGGAAGTCCGGAGGTGGCGGGGTCGCCGCGGATCCGCCGCGCCACCTCCCACCCGTCCATGCCGGGAAGCCCGAGGTCGAGCAGCACCAGGGCGGGAGGGGTGCGGCGGAGGCGGGCGAGGCCGGCCTCCCCGTCCGCCTCCGTCTCCACCTCGAACCCCTGCCGACGGAGCCGACGGGCCAGGAGATCGCGGTTCGCCTCGTGATCCTCGATAACCAGAATGCGTGTCATGACCCTCAAGTCTCACCGGTACCGGGCGGTGCCGCAAGTTCCTGGCCCGCGACCTGCGCGACGAGGCTTCGGATCTGGTCCAGAAAGACATCCCGGGACACCGCGCTCTTCTCCACCACCTTGAGCACCCGGTTCTCCAGGCGGGCGCGCTCCTCGGGGGACAGGTCGTCGGCGGTCATCGCCACCACGGGAAGGTCCGGGAACCGGACGCCGCTCCGGATGGCCTCGAGCAGGCCGAACCCGTCCAGATCCGGAATGACCAGGTCCAGGAGGACCAGCGAGGGCCGGGTCCGGCCCAGGATCTCCAGAGCCCCGCGCCCGTCCGCAGCCTCCTCGACGGCGCACCCCTCCTGCTCCAGGGCCTGGCGAACCGCCGCCCGGGTGGTCGGGTCGCTGTCCACCACCAGCACCGACAGCCCCCCCCGGGCATGGCGCCGGAGGGCCTGCAGAAGCCGGGTGCGGTCGACGGGCTTCACGAGATAGTCGGAGGCCCCCAGCGCGTAGCCGAGGTCGCGGTTGTTGACGATGGTCTCCATGATGACGGGGATGCGGGCGAGGTCGGGATCACTCTTGAGCGCGCTCAGCACCGCCCATCCGTCCATGCCCGGCATCATGACGTCGAGCGTGATGGCGGCGGGCCGGTGCGTCCGGGCCAGGCGGATCCCCTCGGCCCCGCTGGAGGCGGTGACCACCCGGTACCCGTCCCGGGACAGGATGCGCCCGATGAGGTCCGCCGCATCGGGATCGTCGTCGATCACCAGGACGGTCTCCGCCCCCGGCCCCGGGTCCGGGGACGGGGGACTCCCCGCCGACGCCGCCGCGGGGGATGCCTTCCCGGCCGGACCGGCGAGGCGGGCGGGCAGACGCACGGTGAAGGTCGACCCTCTGGCCAGGGCGCTGTCCAGCCGGATCTGTCCGCCCAGGCCCTCGCAGAGGCGGCGGCTGATGGTGAGCCCCAGCCCGGTGCCCCCGTAACGCCGGGTGGTGGCGCTGTCGGCCTGGGTGAACGGCTCGAACACCTGCTCCTGACGGTCGGGCGCGATGCCGATCCCGGTGTCGCGGACCCGGATCTCCACCCATTCGTCTCCCGGCCCCCCGATCCGCTCCGCCCCCAGCTCGATCTCGCCCTCCTGGGTGAACTTCGCCGCGTTGGAGAGGAGGTTGAACAGGATCTGCCGGACCCAGGTGAGGTCGGACGTCATCTCGCCCAGCGGCTCGGAGAGCCGGACCTCCAGGCGGTTGCGGTTGGCCTCCATGAGGGGTCCGGCGGTCCGGGCGACCTCGTGCAGCATGGTCGCGAGGTCGAAGGTCTCCAGGTGGGGCTCCATGCGCCCCGCTTCGATCTTGGACAGGTCGAGGACGTCGTTCACCAGGGCGAGGAGCTGCCGTCCGGCGTCCCGGATGCGCTGGAGATCCGAATCCAGGTCCGGCGAGGTGCCGGCGTCCCGGATATCGTCCCGGATCAGTTCGCTGTATCCGATCACGACATTGAGCGGGGTGCGGAGTTCGTGGCTCATGTTGGCCAGGAACTCGCTCTTGGCCCGGTTGGCGGACTCGGCGAGATCCCGGGCCACCCGGAGTTCGGTCTGGGAGGCGGTGAGGGCCGCGTTGATGCGCACCAGGTGGTCCGCCTGCTCCCGGAGCTCCCCGACCTGGCGGCGGACCTGCACGCCCAGGCGGCGGGTGCGGTCGCTGAACCGCCCCAGCACCACCGCCAGCCCCAGCGCGGCCAGGGCCAGCACGGTGGCGGCCGCGCTGATCTGAGCCCGCAGTCTCCGGGTCGGAGCGTCGACCATGATCGCCGGATCCTGGACCGCCACCACCCAATGGCGGCCACCGACCGGCACCGGCTTGAACGTCGCCACCATCTCCATCCCCAGGAGCGGATCCGGATAGCGCCCGCTGGCGGGCCGGCCGGCCCGGGCCTCCACCACGAAGGGGACATCGGCATAGGTCCGGTCGAGGGGCGAATCCGGATCGAGCCAGGGATGGGCGGCCGCCGTGCCGGTGGGGTCGAGCACCAGGGCGAACCCCTCGCCGTCGGCGGCGATGTCCCGCAGGAGGTCCGAGAAGTCGTCGATCCGCACCTGGCAGACCAGGATCCCCGCCACCGCATCCCCCTCCCGGACGGGGACGGCCACCGCGACCACCAGGGGCTGCGGTTCGGCATGGCGACGGTAGACGTCCGAGACATAGGGCTGCCAGTTCTGGCTGACCCCCCGATACCAGTCCCGGAACGCGAAGTTCTCCCCCACCGATTCCGGGGCATGGGGGTAGTCGCTCCACAGCAGCCCCTCGGGATCGGACAGAAACGCGCGGTCGATCCGGGGGTGCGACTCCACCAGAGGCGCCAGCAGGGCCCGCGCGGCCGCCTCGTCGCCGTCGCGGACCGCGGCCCGCATCGCGGGCAGGGCGGCGAACGACTCGGCCAGGCGCACCCGGGCGGCCAGGTCGCGCTGCATCAGCTCGGCGGTGATCCGGGCCGACTCCCGGCCGGCCGCCACCAGCGCCGCCTCCATCGAGCGTCCGGCCACCCGCACCGCATAGCCGCTCAGCGCCATGACGGGGAGCAGGGCCAGCAGCAGGAGGACGGCCCAGAGACCGATGGACGCGGCCGCGCCCGATGCGGACGCGGGTCCGTCGCCCGATCCGTCGGCACGCCGTGCAGGTTGTTCGCCGGTCTCGACCACGTACCCTCCTCCCGGCTGGCGAAGGCCAGCGGCCCGGGAGGCGCCCCGTTGCGCGGACCCGGGCTTGGCGGGGGCCAGTCTAGGCAGGCCCCCTGCGACCTGGCAACCTCCGACCCGGAGGGAAATCGCCTCGTCAACGAACGCGGATCGGCTAGGCTCCCCGCATCGCCCTCGAATCCCCGCCCGTAGCCCTGGATCCTCCGTGCCGTCGTCTCCCCGCATCCTCTGCAACATGGTGGTCCGCCAGAGCCCGGAATGGCTGGCCGCCACCGACACCGTGTACGACCTCGACCGGGCCGCGGAGGCCGACGCCTCCCCGGCCGCCGAGGCCTGGCGGCTGTTCCGGCGCGGCGGCGGCTACGACGTGGTGGTGACCATGGGCTCGCGGACCTCCCTGCTCTATGGCCTGCTCTGCCGGATCGCCCGGCGCCCCGCCCGCCAGATCCTCACCGAGGTCTTCATCGACCCCGAACCTCCGCGGCCCGGTCCGGTCTGGCGCGTCAAGAACCGGCTGTTCCGGGCGGTGGTGCGCCGCAGCCTGGGCGTGCTCACCAACAGCTCCGAGGAGGTCCGGACCATGGCCGTCCGCTACGGCCTGCCCGAGGACCGGTTCGTCTATGTCCCCATGCACACCAACCTCACCGACCTCGGGCGGTCGGACGCCGACGACGGGTTCGTGCTCTGCGCCGGGCGCACCCTGCGCGATTTCGACACCCTGGCCCGGGCGGCGCCCGCCATCCGCGCCCCGGTGGTCGCGGTGTGCGGTCACGGCGATCTCCGAGGCCCGAACCGGCCGGCCAACCTCGAGGTCCGGCGCGAGATCCTGCGGCACGCCTACCTCGACCTGCTACGCCGCTGCACGGCGGTGGCCCTGCCCCTGCGGC
>PXDE01000042.1 GCA_003566475.1 PVC group bacterium
CCCCCGAGGAGACCCCATAGACCCCCGGACACAACCGACCCAGGTGCGTAAAAGTTCGTGTCCCCTAACTGCGTAAAAGTTGGTGTCCCTTGACAGCGGAGGTCGGCGGGCAGGGGCGTGGGAGCGGATGGTGGCCTCGGAATGCGGCTCGGGGCTGGGCAGAGGCGAAGAATAATCCCCTTGACCCGGGCCGCTCGGTTCTCCATCGTCACCTCATTGTGAGCACGATGCCCCCAGCGCTCCCGGACAGGCGGTGGCGAAGCCGCCTCGCAAGGCCCCATCATGCGCATCCACCGAGCCGGGTTGCTCGAATGCAAGCACTCACTCCTTCACCGCCTCAAAGCGGTCAAACGGAGGGCACCCCAAATGCCTCGCACATCTGGTAAGCAAGAAGGGACGAAGAGAGATCCGGTCCGGCCTGCAGCGTTTTGTTCCGCCGTCGGAAGCATTGCCAGTGCGATATCGGCAGCCTTGCTTTTGCTTATTGCTTACAAGGCTAACGAGATAGCGCAAGACGCGGCAGATCAGGCAGAAAGAAGCAGCGAGATGCACAAGGACTTTATCCGGAGACTCAACAAGCCATGGCTATCTTCAGAGATTGATTTCGACGAATCACGGTCGGCATTTGTCTTTCGGGCTCTGAATTCCGGCACAGGAATGGCCGTAGTAACAGGTTTTGAAGTCTTTGTTGACGGAGCTGCAGTTCTGACCAGCGAAACGGGGAGTTGGACGAACGTCTACGACCTGCTTGGGATCGCCGAGGCAATCCGCCAAGACGGACTTGAGGAGCCAAAGGGAATGATCCTTCGTAAAGATTATGGCATCGCGGCCAACCGAAGTGTAGAGGTCTTGACCGTGGCCGGTTTTGGGGGTCTGCTCGAAATGGAACGTCAAGAAATCCTGTCCGCGCTCTACCGGCTAAGAATCGAAATCGCATATGCCAGCTTGCTTGATACCGATGCATCTCCTCAACAACTGTCTATAGCAATGAGGCGGCCACGATGAAGAATGCTTGGTTCCTGAAGGCTTTCGGGTTGTTCTTTGGATGTGTCCACGCCCCTTTTCCGGTCCTCGGAGGCCTACAGGTCGACCCTGGCTTCCGTGGAAGAGGTAGCTCGCCAGCGCCGCAGGAGAATTCGGAAAAGCTCCCTGCAGGCATTGATCAGCCCGAAGAAGTCCAAAGGAACTGGCGAGAAGTCGACAGTAGCAAGGTTGATTCGCGTCTTCGAATGCGCGTTGCAAGGGGAGTATATTCGGGAAGTACTTCACGCATTGGTCAGGAGAGCCTTAGCCTTGTAGTTTCTGAGCATGAGATTCCTCGAGATCAGTATCGTGAAGGGCTGTTGTCCGAGAGCATCTTCAGAGTGCATTTTCGATACAACAAGGTTGATTTTCCGCAGTGGGATGATCGCATTCTTAGTCACACCCGGTGGAGCGTTGGCTTCTCGACTCTTCGGTGGTCTAAGGAAGATGACGGGGCGTACCCTTTCTACACCGAAATTGGGATGAATGTTGGAGAAATACAGCGCGAAGTGAGTTACTTTTTCGACTCAGATCCAGACACACTCCTTGTTGGCAAAAATGTGTGGGCCACTGGAGCCGTCTTTTGGCGACTCGGCAGCAGAGTCTCCGACAGGGTCTTTTCGCGTTCTGATGTTTGGCTGAGGCGTTCCATTGGCGTGGCCGACAGGTCGCTTGTGGACCCTGACGACTTTACTGAATACGGTGGAGGTTTCAATCTACGGTGGCGTGTGACGGAGTTTCCGGAAGCTGTATTAGAAGGCGGTTCGTCGCTTGCTACTCGTCACAATGGGGATGCGGGTGTTGTTGTCTATGCAAAATTCGGGCTTGATCTTGATACCTTTTCCACAATGCTTACGGCGGAGAAGTCAGTTCACGGTGCATTTTCGGGGGCCGATGTGCGTCTTGGGTTCAGTGTCGAGAATCGGTTTCGTGTTGGATGGGCTATCGGCGTTGAGTACCAGCAGAACGACTTCATCGCCAATGAGAGACATACGAGGGAGCCTGCGATAGGTACCTACGTCCGCGTGGCTTGGTGACACCGCATGGAGGGAGGTGGGATCAGACCTGTGCATGGTGCCAATCGGGGTGGCTTAGAATTCTGGAGTCCTGGAGTGGTTGGGGCCGGGCAAGGAAGACGAGATACAGGCAACTGCAGAGAAGGGGTCAGCAATGGAATGCGAGAATCCGGGAGCGGGGGGAGGTCTGGCCGCGGGGATTCCGACGGCGGAGGGGAGGAAGAGGCGGGTGTTCAGGCGGGCCTTTTCCGGAGCGGGAGGGCGTCCAGGCCTTGGACGGATTCGTCCAGGGGTTGGACGGGGTTGCCCGCACGGTGGCCGCCGGCGAGTTGTGCCTCTTGTGCCTCCTGCGTGCCCTCCATAGCCGTGGCGAAGGAGGGTTGCCAATCCGGGGTTCCACGCGGGGCACGCGCGGATCAGGATCGGGTCATGCGCGTCCACGTCCTTGGCGGACGCGGCTACGGGCTTCGCGGGGGGTCAGGTTCGGGTTCTCCTCTGTTCGCGGGCGGCTGAACGCTGGCGCGTCCAGCTACGGGCTTCGCTCCGATCCTTTCCCCTCCCCTCTCTTTGTGGTCTCTGCGTTCTTTGTGGCAACCCCTCTTCCGCATTCGCGTTCATCCCCTCCCTCGGAGGGGTGTCCGAAGGGCGGGGTGGGTTGGGTGTGCATTCGTGGTTCCTCTCCCTGCTGAGCACGCCCGGTAGCTGGTGTCGAGAGCGGGGAGGAGGGTTTGGAGGGCGGCGAGGCGGCGGGCGGTGGCGGTGAAGGTGCGGACCTCCTCGCGGGTGAGGGCGCGGCCGAGGAGGGGTTTCTCGCGGGAGGTCATGGCGTGTCCTCCTCGTACGGGCCCAGGAACCGCTCGCCGTTGAAGTGGATGAGATGGGAAGGAGCCTCGGCCACCCAGACTTCGGTCTCCCAGGCGATCTCGGCGAGGTGGCGCGTCATGGCCTGCCGGGTGAGGAAGGCGGTGACGAACACCAGGCCCGCGTTGGCCTTGCCGAACAGGGCCTTCAGCTCGAGATGCCGCTTGATGCCGATCGGCCCGTGGCTGGTGACCGCCTCGATCAGGACCAGCCAGTTGCGGTCGGACAGGTGCACCACGACGTCGGGCATCTTCCCGTGCTGGTCCGCATGGACGCCCATCGCTTCGAGGTACCCGGCATGCACATGCCGGTGTTTGGCCCCCGTGTCGCCCACATAGACCACCACCCCGCCGGGCGTGAAACGAGGGCAGAAGTCCTCGATGACCCGCTTGACCAAGACGTTCTGGCCGCCAGCGGTGAGGGAGAGGCCCGTTCCGTCCGGGAGGCGCACGGGGATCATGGGCATGGTCCGCTCGCGGGGCCGAAGCTTCCGGATGGCCGGATTCTGCTCCAGGTAGCGGGCGAGTTGGCCCGGCCAGGCGTTCGTGCCGTAGGTCTGGGCCAGGTTCAGGAGGTCGGGAGCCACCTGATATCGGGTGGCCGGGCTGTTGATGGGGCGGTCGGGCCGGTCGGGGTTGGCCAGGGCCATCCCGAGCTGGACGAACTGGTGGATGCTATGCCGACGAACCGTTTCCCGCGTGTTGGGGGCGTAGTCCTTCCCGAATCTCTCCTTGAAAATCCCCATCATCTCGGTGATCCCGAGCAGCGGGGCGCCGGCCCGGTTCCAGGGCTTGCGGGGAGAGAGGTCAAGTAGTGCGAGGAGGCAGAGCGCCGACCGCTCGTTCCGCTGGGCGGTGGGCACGCCGAGGGCGGCGAGCATGTCCAGAGCCTCCCGGACCCGTCGCCCGGGCGGGCGGCGCGGCACGCGGGTTCGGCCTGCGGCTAGCCACGCACCACCACCGCGTCGAGCATGCGGTCGATCTCGTCGGCAGGGGGAAGACGCGGGCCGACCCGGCGGCCAAGGGCGATCAGGGCGGCGCGGTCCGGGTAGGGCAGGGAGCGCAGGTCGGCGGCGTTGACCTGGGTATGGCCGCTAAACTGGCGGAAGTAGGAGTCCACCATTCCGGAGTTCAGGTAGGCGGCGAGCCCTCGGGCGAGGATCGGAGGCAGTCCGGAACCATCGGCATGGACATAGTTGAGATGGTTCTCGAAGGCCACCGGGCCTCCGGGCATGGCGTCGGCGTCGTAAACGGCGGCCACGATTCGCCGCCGCTCCTCCTTGGAGGTGAATCGCTTGGTCAGCACGTAGATTCCGGACGGCACCAGCAGATCCCGGGCCTCCGGCAGGTCGGCCAGCGCCTCGGGCTTCCGGCCGCCCTCCAGCGGCCACTCGACCCGTCCCCCCCTCAGGTGGCAGGGGTGGATCAGTGGCACGGTGCCCGGCCCGGGGCGGGCCCGCAGGAGGTCTCGGGCCCGGAAGCCGACCACCCGCCCGGTCGAGACCTGAAGGCCGAGGTCGGCCAGGGAGGTTCCGAACGCGGACATGCGGGCCCGGACCGCGGCCTCCTCGGCGTCGGTGACGACATGGATCACGCGCCGGGGATCGTCCGGCCGAATGAGCTCGCGCATGGACACGGAGCGGCTGCGCAGGCCCTCCGTACCGGGTCCGGCCGACGCGGAGACCTCAACCGGCCCCTCCCGCGCGGACTCCCGGACGGCCCGGAACACGATATTCTCCTGGAGCACCTCGTCGTCGGCGAACGCCCGGTCGCGGGCATCGAAGACATGGATGCGGGAGAACCGCATGAAGTCGAGGAAGGACCGCCGGAAAGGCTCGAAGTACGGGCCGTTGCAGAAACTCCGCGGGGTGATGGCCACCATTTCCCCTCCCGGCTTCAGCAGACGCCCGGCCAGGGCCAGAAAGCCGGGATAGAGGTTGGTGGCCTCGATACCCGCCCCGCGCAGGATCTGACGCTCGCGGGACTCTGTCCGGATCTTCCGGTAGGGCGGATTGAGGATCGCGCAGGTAAATCGCTCGGCCTCCCCTCCCCCGAACAGATCTCCGGTCAGGCCGCGCGCGGCGGCGTCGAGGAAATCGCGGGGTTCGATGCGGATGTGGACCTCGG
>PXDE01000602.1 GCA_003566475.1 PVC group bacterium
GCCAGCCGGGCGGCGTCCAGCAGCAGCACCTCCAACAAAGCGTTCCTCCGCGCCGCTTCCTCGGGTCCAGGCCGACGCAGCCTTTCGGCGACACGCATCAGCGTGGATCCAACCTCCTCCGGGCAGACGAAGCACCGGTGCGGGCTGGACAGCAACGACCGGGCGGTGGCCCTCCACACCGGTGCGGAAAGTCCTAGGCCGGGAGGCTGACGCAGACGCCCTTCGGTCTGGCCGACGTCGAGCACCACCCAGTAGATCTCCAGTCCCGGCTGCTGGGGGCGCACGCCTCCATGGACCTCCCAGGGCAGGGTGTAGAACAGGCTTCCCGGTTCGACCTCGACGGCGGTCTCGCCCACCCGCCAGCGGGTGCGCCCGCGCCGGACATAGACCAGCTCCAGCCCCGCGTTCCGATGCAGACCGAGCCGGATCGAGACCTTGGGCCCCCGATGGAACCCGCCTTCGAGCACCGCGTTCTTCATGTGCACAAAATACCACCGCCGGAACCGGCCCGCGAGCCTTGGTGCGCTCGGCTACGGTATGGCCGAGCTTAAGGAGAGGTGAGGGATGAGCAAAGAGATTTCGCCCAACTACCGCGTGGACTGGTACCGGAGCCCGGTGGACCGGGAGGTGTTCCGGGAGCATACGCGGAAGAGCGACCTGCGCGGGTTCGCGCAGGCCGGGGGCCACCTGGCCCTGATCCTGGCCACGGGCATCGGGACGTGGCTGATCTACCGGGCCGGGGGCTGGGGCTGGATGCTGCCCGCCCTGTTCCTGCACGGGCTGGTGTCGGCGTTCAGCATCAACGCGGTGCACGAGCTGGTGCACGGGACGGTGTTCAGGACCCGGCGGCTCAACGCCATCTTCGCGAACCTGTTCGCGTTCCACGGGTGGATCAACCACCACGCGTTCTGGGCCAGCCACACCGAGCACCACAAGTACACCCTGCACGATCCCCACGACCAGGAGGTGATGGTGCCCATGGAGGTCACCCTGCGCGATCTTTTCGGGCATCTGCTGATCAGCCTCCAGGCCTTCTGGTGGCATGTCGGGCACACCTTCCGGCTGGCCCGGGGGCGGCCGGTGACGGAGTGGGGCGAGCACCTGTACGGGAACAAGGCCACCCGGTTCCGCATCTACCGCTGGGCCCGGATCCTCGTCGCCGGGCATCTGGCCATCGCGGCGGTGTCGCTCTATTATGGCCAGTGGCTGATCCCCGTGCTGGTCAGCCTGACTCCCGCCTACCGGGGCGGGCTGCAGTTTCTGCTCAACGTGACCCAGCATGTGGGCATGCAGGACCACGTGAGCGACTTCCGGCTCAATTCCCGGTCGTTCCAGACCAACCGGCTGTTCCGGTTCCTGTACTGGAACATGAACTACCACATCGAGCACCACATGTATCCCGGGGTGCCGTGCTACCGGCTGCCCGCGCTGCACGCGGCCATCCGCCACGACCTGCCCGAGCCGGAAAAGGGCCTGGCCAGCCTCTGGTTCCACATCATCGGCGTGCTCTACCGCCAGAAGACCGAGCCGGGCTACGTCTACGTGCCGGCGCTGCCCGCGCCGGCCGCATCGGATGAAGCCCGCCCCCGCCTCGGCCGCCGCCTGAGGGGAGAGCTTCGCGCGATTCGGGCACAGGGGCATGGCCAGGAACCAGGTCAGAACCTCAGCACGATGCTGGGTTCCAGCTCGTAGCGGAAGCCGGGCACCTTCTCGTGGAACTCCCGGACCTGACCGGAGTCCATGCCCGCCTCGGAGCTGACCAGCCGCATGAGCGCGTCGGCCCGGCCGGAGGCGGCCACGCGGTCGTAGTCCACATGGAGCAGCACAAACCGCGAGGCCGAGCCCTCCACGGGGATGGTTCCGGTGGCGCTGCGGGGGGCGGGCGAGGTCTCGATCGTGATGAGAAACTCGGCCCCGCGCAGCATGTCGGCCCCTCCCAGACCGCCCATAAGCAGGGCCGGGAGGTTCACCGCGGGCGCCGCATGGGCGTCGGCCCCGGCCTCGGCCTGGGGCAGGTCCTCGAACATCAGAGCGAGCATGGGGTCGTCTGCGGCGCCGGGCTCCGCGGCCTCCTCGGGCGGGTCGGGAAGTTCGGGCATCAGCACCCGCAGCACGGACCGTCCCGCCTGTTCCTCCATCTGGAAGCGGATGCTGCGGTCGGGGGGCGGCGGGGCGTCGTCCTCATCGCCGTGCTCCCACGGCGCGTCCTCGCCGACCGCCTCGGCCAGGTTCCGGGCCGCGTTCCCGGACAGGCGCAGCCTGGACACATCCTCGAAGGTGTACATGGCCACCGATCCCCGGGCCCCGGCCTGGCGGATCGGTTCGGCCCGGACCAGCTTCACCCCCTCCCCGTACTGGGCCGCCTCGCGATCGAGGGCCGCCCGGTCGAAGAACGGCGTGCCGCCGCCGGCCTCGCCCTGACGCCCCAGAGTCTCGAACAGACCGGCCAGGTCCACCATCTGGCCGCTGAAGGTGCGGGTGACCACGAGCTGGCCCGAGCCGTCCTCCTCGACCACGATGCGCACCACGTTCCGCACGCAGCCTGTGCCCAGGGCCAGAGCGCCCGCCACGACCAGCGCGGCCCAACGATTCCGGATTCCATGCATGACGATGCCTCCGTCCGTGATGGCTGACTCGGGGAAGGATAGACGCCGGGAGGGCGAAGGTCCAGTCGCCGCGGGATGCGGGATACGCGATGCGGGATGCGGGATACGCGATACGGGATGCGGGATACGCGATACGGGATGCGGGATGCGGGATGCGCGGGAACCGAAGATTGACGATCGACGAAGTACGAAGTGAGAAGTTGGGCCAGTCCGTTGCGTCTCGCTATCGCTATCGATTCTCGCGGCTCGGATGGGTGGGCGCCGGGCAACCGAAGAACCGCAGAATGTCGAATGTCGAAGGAAGGCGCTCGGTCGGACGAACCCACGCCTCGGAGAAGGACCGACCGGAAGGGCGAGTCCTGTGCGGGATGTGTAACACCTCGCCGACGGCTTCATCCCCCGCCCCGCAGCCAGGCGAAGAGCAGGGCGAGGAGGACGAGGGCGAGGGCGAGGGCGGCGGCGGATCGCTGGACCTTCTGGTGCACCATGGGACAGGGCTCCGGCTAGACGATGTCGAACCGTTCGGAGTAGATGGCGTTCCAGGGGACGCCGAGGTCGAGCAGGGCCTGCTCCACCGCGTCCATCATGGGGGGCGGGCCGCAGAGGTGGACATGGAAGGTCCGTCGCTCCGGGGGCAGGCGCCGGTCGAGCATGGCCCGGTCCACATACCCGGTCTCGCCCGTCCAGCCGTCGGGAGGTTCCTGAAGGACATGGATCACGGTCAGGTCAAGGTCGGCCTCCAGGTCCCGGATCTCCTCGGCGAAGGTCACGTCCTCCAAGGTCGGGTTGCCATAGAAGAGGAACAGGGGCCGGCGGTCGCCGTCGGCCCGGAGGGTGTGAAGGATGCTGAGGGCGGGGGTCACCCCGATGCCGCCCACGATGAACACCAGCCCGGGGGCGTCGGGCTCGGCGGTGAACGAGCCGAACGGGCCTTCGAGATAGACCGGCGTGCCCGGCTCGAACTCCGGCCAGGTGCGGGTGAAGTCCCCGGCGGCGGCGGCGGTGAGCCGGATGCGTCGGGGATCCTCCACGGACGAGAACGAGAACGGATGCTGCTGGAGCTGGTGGGGCGGGTCGCCCACGGTGATCCACACATACTGGCCGGCCCGGTAGGTCATGCCATCGTGACCCTCCGGCTCCAGCCACAGGCTCCAGGCGTCGCCCCGTTCCCGGTCCACGCGGGCGATGCGCCAGGGCCGGCGGCGGGCGCGCCAGGGCCGGATCACCCGGACGTGGAGGACCGTGGCCATGGCCCCGGCGCACAGGCCGACCCACAGGCCCTGTTTCAGCAGGGTGTCGAGATACCGTCCCACCTGCAGGCCGTGGACCATGCCCACGAACACCACGCCAAGGGCCAGCACCCCGTGCAGCAGGCGCCAGGTCTCGTAGCGGATGCCCAGGGGCGTCCGCCACTGGCTGGTGACCAGAAGCGCGACAAGGGCGACGGTGGCGAAGCTCAGGGCCAGGGCCCGCAGGACGTTCACTCGGGGGTCGTAATATTCGAGGAGGTCGGGGCGGGTGACGAGCAGGATGGCCGGATGGGCGAGCACGAGCACTACGGCCAGGATGCCGAGCCGGGCGTGGAACTTCAGGACCATGTCCGGGCCGAACCGGGCCGCGACCCGGGCGAACCGGCCCGAGGTGAGAAACTGGACCACCATCAGTCCCATGCCCACAAAGCCCAGGCCGACCGCGAACTCGAACCAGAACCCCTCCGGCTCGGGCAGGGGGCCCAGCAGGGCGATGCCCAGAGGCAGGGCGGCGAGGAGGAAGGCCAGGAGCAGCCAGTAGGCGGAATGTCGGTGCGAGTACTTCACCCGTAAATTCAAAGTCAGGCCGGCGAAAGGTCGAAGACCCGCACGGCCCCGAGCCAGAGGAGCCAGTGGGTGGCCAGGCTGTAGAGGGAGGCCACGAAGTCGTCGGCGACCACGCCGAGCCCGCCGGGCAGGTGCTCCCATCGCCGGGCGGGCGGGGGCTTGATGATGTCCCAGAACCGGGCGATGAGAAACCCGGTGCCCAGCAGCACCGGCACTTCGACGCCGAGGACGGGCACGGTGAACTCCAGTACGGGCAGGCCGATGTAGACCAGGGGCAGCAGGAGGAACTCGTCGGCCACCACCTGCCCGGGATCCTTCTTCTTCCAGATCGACTCCCCGACCTGGCAGATGGGGATGGCCACGGCGGCCAGGGCCAGGGCGACCGCCGTGTAGATCCAGGGGTTGGGCAGGAGCCAGAGCATGAGCCAGGCCAGCAGCAGGCCGGGAAGGGAGCCGAAGGTGCCGCTGGCCACCGGGGCGTAGCCCAGGCCGAAGCCGCAGGCGAAGGGACGGGCGATCCGGGTCCACAGGGTCATTCGCCGGCTCCGGTCCGGAAGGTGAGGCGGGCCCGGCGGTCCGGGAAATCGAGCCGGGCCC
>PXDE01000209.1 GCA_003566475.1 PVC group bacterium
AGGCGGGGACCGACGAGCCGTTCCGCATCCCGCTCGACATCCGGTTCGTGCGCCGGGAGGGCGAGGCGCTCTACCGTCAGATGGACACCAAGCCCAGCGGGCTGGGCGATCCCAACAAGGGCGGCATCAACAAGGGCCCCGAGAAGATCGACCTCGCCGACATCACCCTGCCCGGCGGCATGCTGCGGGTGGACCGGGTCCGCATCCCCTACGCCTACGACCTCGACCTCGGTCACTACGCGCTCCCCCATCTGGACGGCAACCCCCCGGCCATCTCGCGCGTCCCCGCCGCCGACGGGGCCGAGGCCTGGGTCGGCCGCATTCCCGGACGGCAGGTCGCCCTCACCGCCCTGCACGGGTGGGAGGAGACGGCCGCCGTTGCGCATCACGGGGCCAACCCCGAGGCGGACGAGAGCACCGTGCTCTGCGCCCGCCTCCGGCGGACCCAGGACTACGGTGGGATCGTGGTGCTCATCACCGTGATGCTCCACCGGCTCGACGACGGCGCCTGGACCCCCGAGGAACTCAATCCCGTCGAATCCTTCCGCATCCTCCCCTGGACCGCCACCGGCCACCCCTGCGGCGTCCACCTCCGCCTCCGCGACGGACGCGAGTTCGAGATCGACTATGGCGACCTCGAGGGACGACTGATCTGAAACCTGAACCCTGAACCCTGAACCCTGAACACTCCCATGATCCGACCCCAGCGCACCCGCACCCGCGACCTGTTCACCCTTGACGGCATCTGGGACCTTTCCCGCGAGCAGCCCGGCGTGGACTATCCCGACGGCTTCGCGGCCGAGAAGAAGGTGGCCGTTCCCGGCAGCTACAACGACCTCTACGCCGAGGAGGCGTTCCGCACCTGGCTGGGCGGCATTTGGTACGCCACGGACTTCGTGCTTCCGGAGAGCTGGCGCGGGCGCCGGATCGTGCTGCGGTTCGGCTCGGCCACCTACCGGGCCGAGGTCCACCTGAACGGCGCCCACCTGGGCGGACACGAGACCGGCTACACGCCGTTCGAGTTCGACGTGACCGAGGCCGTGACCTTCGACGGCCCCAACCGGCTCCGGGTCCGGATCGAGAACCTGCTCAGCGCCGAGACCGTGCCCCAGGGCAACCTCACCGCCCAGCACGAGACCGGGCAGATCTCCGGCCAGTACCCCAACACCGGATTCGACTTCTTCCCCTACGGCGGGCTGCACCGGCCGGTCACGGTCTATTCCACCGCGCCGGAGGCCTGGGTGGACGAGGCCCGCATCCGCACCGCGGTCGCGGGCGACCAGGCCACCGTCGCCGTCACCGGCGCCTTCGGCGGGGCCTGCGACCGGGCCGAAGTGACGCTGATCGAGACCGGCGAGACGGTGGCCGCCACCTGCGACGCCCGGCGGTTCTCCGCCGAGGTCGTCATCCCGCGGCCGAAGCTGTGGGATGTCGGCCAGCCCAACCTCTACCACGCCCGGATCCGCCTGCTCGGCCAGGACGGGGCGGGGCTCGACGAGGTCACCGAGCGCTTCGGCGTGCGCACAGTCGAGGTCCGGGGCGACCGGTTCCTGCTCAACGGCAAGCCCGTCTATCTCCAGGGCTTCGGCAAGCACGAGGACTTCCATCTCGTGGGCAAGGGCCTGAACCACTCGGTCAACGTGCGCGACTTCGAGCTCATGACCTGGATCCACGCCAACTCCTTCCGGACCACCCACTACCCGTACGCCGAGGAGATCATCGACCTCGCCGACGAGTACGGGATCCTGGTCATCGGCGAGGCCCCGGCGGTGTCGGTGCATTTCGACTTCGTCACCGACCGCACCCTGCAGGTCCACGTGCAAGCGCTGCGGGAGCTGATCGAGCGCGACATCAACCATCCCTCGGTGGTGATGTGGTCGGTGGCCAACGAGGCCACCTCGGACCGGGAGGCGGCCCGGCCCTACTTCAAGGCGCTGGTGGATCTGACCCGGGAGCTGGACCCCACCCGGCCGGTCACCGCCGCCACCTGCAAGGGGGCCGACGACGTGACTCTCGACCTGTTCGACGTGGTGTCCGTGAACACCTACCCCGGCTGGTACTTCCTGGCCGGCCAGATCGAGAAGGGCTACGCGTTCCTGAAGGAGGATCTGGCCCGCATCCACGCCACATGCGGGAAGCCGATCTTCATCAGCGAGTTCGGGGCCGACACCATCGCCGGCTACCACGGCCTGCCCGGGGAGCAGTGGACCGAGGAGTACCAGACCGACCTGGTGCTCCGCCTGATCGACGGCATGCGGGAGCTCGATTTCGTGATCGGCGAGCACCTCTGGAACTTCGCCGACTTCCGCACCGCCCAGAACTACTTCCGGGTGTTCGGCAACAAGAAGGGGATCTTCACCCGCGAGCGCCAGCCCAAGATGGTGGCGCGGTTCCTCCGGGAACGGTGGGCGAAGGAGCGGTACGCCGCCACCTAGCCGCTGGACCGCATCTGGGGAGAGGAGATGCCATGAGAACGCGACGACTGCCCCACACCGACCTCGACGTCTCCGTCATCTGCCAGGGCTGCTGGAGCATCACCGGCGGCCGGACCTGGGGGCCGCAGGACCGGGACGACTCGGTGGCCGCCCTGCGGGCCGCCTACGAGGCGGGGATCAACTTCTTCGACACCGCCGAGCTCTACGGCGAGGACGGGGAGTCCGAGCGGCTCATCGCCCGCGCCCTCGGCGACCGTCCCCGCGACCGCCTGGTCATCGCCACCAAGGTGTCGAGCCGCCATCTCCGCCCCGCCGACCTCCGGGCCGCCTGCGAGGCCAGCCTGACCCGCCTCGGCCTGGCCCACATCGACCTCTACCAGATCCACTGGCCCAATCCCGAGGTGCCCATCGCCGACACCCTGGGCGCGATGGAGGCGCTCCGGGCCGAGGGCAAGATCCGGGCCATCGGGGTCAGCAACTTCGGCGCGGGCCGCCTGCTCGACCTGCTCCGGCATGGCCGGGCGGTGTCCAACCAGGTCGCCTACAGCCTGCTCTTCCGTCCGCCCGAGCACGAGGTGATCCCCCTCTGCCGCGAGCACGGGCTGGGGGTTCTGGCCTACAGCCCGCTGGCCCAGGGGCTGCTCACCGGCAAGTTCGCCACCGCCGACGAGGTGCCCGAGGGCCGGGCCCGGACGCGGCATTTCTCCTCGCGCCGGCCCGGGACCGTGCATGGGGAGGCCGGCTGCGAGGCCGAGACCTTCGCCGCCGTGGACGCGCTGCGCGACGCGGCCCGGGAGCTGGGCCGGCCCATGGCCCATGTGGCCCTGGCCTGGCTGCTGGCCCAGCCCGGCCTGACCTCCGCCATCGTGGGCGCCCGCACCCCCGAACAGGCCCGCGACAACGCGGCCGCCGCCGACCTCGCCCTGCCCGACCCCCTCCTCGCCGCCCTCGCCCGCGCCGCCGAGCCGGTCAAGCGCCGCCTCGGCCGCAACTGCGACCCATGGCAGGTGCCCTCGCGGATGGGGGACTGAGGACGGAGAACCGCGAACCGCCCAGCGCGGCCACCGGCCGTAACCAAGCGAACCACAGAGGTCGCAGAGGTTACGGAGGTTCACAGAGGGGAGAGGAGAGGGGGAACCGCGAATGGACCCGCCTCCGCGAAGACGCTACGGCGCGGCACGCACGAATGGACGCGAATCGGGAGGGACCTGCCCGTAGCCGAAGCCGCCCAGGCTTTGGCCACCGCAGGGAACGACGACGGAGGTGCGCCCCCTGCGGAAGTTCGTGGAAGAGGAACCACGGATGCACCCTACTCCGCGCAGCCGCTTCGTAGGGCAAGCAGCGGATGAACACGGATGGGGGGATTCGCCACGAAGAACGCAGAGACCGCAAAGGGGGGAGGGAAGAGAGGATCGGAGCGAAGCCCGTAGCTGGACGCGCCACCTGTCGCGGCGTAGCCCGCAGGGCGAAGACGGAAGCGTTCAGCCGCCCGCGAGCAGACAAGAACCCGAACCTGACCCGGCGCGAAGCCCGTAGCCGCGTCCGCCCAGGACGTGGGCGCGCATGAGTCGAGCCTGATCCGCACATGCCCCGCGCGAAGCCATGGACCGGCCACAGGAGGCACAGGAGCGGCCCCTGCCCCGGACCTCCCCCTTGTGGCCTGCCGCGCCGTAGCCTGGCGAAGGCGGGCGGCCGCTCGACCGAGTCCCGCCTCGCGGGAGGAAGAGGGGCGGGGTCATCCACGCCCTGGCGCGCGCGGCTGCGGGCTTCGCGCGGAATCGGCTCGGACCGGGAGCGGAGTCGCGGACGGCCACGTCCTTGGCGGACGTAGCTACGGGCTCTGCGCGGGGCCTGTTCGGATCAGGGGCGGGACCGCGGGCGGCCACGTCCTGGGCGGACGTAGCTACGGGCTGCGCGCGGAGCCGGGTTCGGGGGGGCTCCGGCTCAGAGCAAGTCGAGGAACCGGTCCACGGTGATCCGGGCCTGCTTGAGGATATGGGCCAAGGTGGAGCGGAGCACAGGCCGGTGAGCGGGTACGGTCAGCTTGAGGGTCTCGTGGCCGAGGTGCTTCTGGAGCCGGATATGGCTCCCCTTCTGCCGCACGACCACCCAGCCGTCACGCCGCAGGGCCCGGACGATCTGATCGTACCCGACGCTTGGAACCTTGGTCATACGACCAGTTCCAGCCGCTCCGCCTCCGGGGGATGGGCCAGGTCGTCCTCCACCGGCTCCAGATAGAGGGCGATGGCTTCCTGGATGTTGGCCAGCGCCTCCTCGCGGGTGGTTCCCTCGCTAATGCATCCCGGAAGGGATGGCACGTGGACGGTGAACCCGCCTTCCTCGGACGGCTCGATGAGGATAACGACCTTCATGACGGAGCTAGTATCCGGGGCTGGGACCGGAAACGCAACCGGAACCGCAAGACGCGGCCGGGGCGGAGGAGGGGCCCCCTCCCCTCGCGTGAAGTTTTTTGATCTTTTGTGATTGCTTTTGATCGTTCGTGTGTGGTTTGCTCCCCCGCATGCCGAACGGAACCCATGCCAAGACCCTGGCCCCCGAGCGCTGGAACG
>PXDE01000250.1 GCA_003566475.1 PVC group bacterium
CGGGGCATGAAGCTTCACCCGTCGCCGGTCAGGGTCCGGGCGGGCGAGCTGGGCCTGCCCGTGCTGGCCCCCGAATCGGTGCGCGACCCTTCCCCGCTGGAGAAGATCGCCGCCGTCCATCCCGATCTGCTCGCCGTGGCCGCCTACGGCCAGTTCCTGCCCGGACGCCTGCTCAAGATTCCCAGGCTGGCCTCCGTCAACCTCCATCCGTCACTGCTGCCCCGGTATCGGGGGGCGGCCCCGGTGCCCTGGGCCATCCTGAACGGCGACACCGAGACCGGCGTGACCATCCAGCACGTAAGTCGCCGCATGGACGCCGGGGACATGATCTTCCAGCACCGCGAGCCCATCCGGCCCGACGACACCTCGCCCGACCTGCTCGGCCGGCTGTCCCGCGAGGGGGCCCGGCTGATGGTCGAGGCGGCGCTGCGGCTACGCGACGGCACCGCGCCCCGGACGCCCCAGGACGAGTCGCAGGTGGTGCTCGCCCCGGCGCTGACCCGCGAGGACGGCCGCCTGGACTGGACCCGTCCCGCCGTGGAACTGGAGCGGCGGGTGCGGGCCCTGATCCCCTGGCCGGGGACCCACGCCTTCGGTCCCGGTGGCGGGGAGGACCGGCTCAAGATCCATGCCGCGCAGGTGGCCCCGGGCGAAGGCGAGCCGGGTACGATCCTCGAAGTTTCCGAGCCCGGCATCCTCGTTGCCTGCGGAGAGAAGGCCCTCCGGCTGACCCAGGTCCAGCCCGCCGCCCGCCCCCGCATGCCCGCCGCCGCCTACGCCCGGGGGGCGCGGATCGAGGCGGGGATGAGGCTGGGGTAGGGGGAGGGCGGTGGTCAGTCCCCGCCCCTGAACCGCTGGGTTCTGCCGGATGAAGGGTGAGGCGGCTGGCGCGATCCGACTTTGCCAAGGCGCTACGTCGGACAAGTCGTGGGATGTGGGATATGCGATGTGGGCCGCCACCCCGTGGCCCGGGCTTCTAGCCCGGAGCCGAGCGAGGTGTGGTCCCTAGTGGTCCATGAACCGTGCTTTCGCCGACCATGGTCGATCCGGGATCCGGCCTCGCTCAGGCACGGGCTGGAAGCGCCGTGCCACGGCGGAACCGCAGAATGTCGAATGTCGAAGGAAGGCATGGGACCGACCTGCCCGGGCGCTGAAGGCGCCGCCGCGTAACAGAGCCTGGGGTGTAACCCCAGGGCCGGTGCCCCCACGCCATCCGCCCTGAAGGGGCGGCCGCAGGCGTGCGGACAGGCCCCGGATGAGACCGGCGGCGACATCCATCGCAACATGTTATTGCGGAATTGGTTGCTGCGCAGTACGGCGAATGGAGTCTCAGAGCAGTAGGTCGGCCTTTCCTGCGTGCCGGGGCGAAGCGTCTTCGCGAAGCCTGGGCCGACCCCACGGGAACGGGCGGAAACGAGCCAGAAACCGCGAATCCCAGCCTGCCTCCGTCGTGTCCGGTGCTGCATGGTCCTCTCCGATGAGGCCGCGAGGGTCAGGCAGGAATGCCCGACCTACAGGCG
Source organism: PVC group bacterium (assembly GCA_003566475.1). Classification (GTDB taxonomy): domain Bacteria; phylum Verrucomicrobiota; class Kiritimatiellia; order SS1-B-03-39; family PXDE01; genus PXDE01. Next base: position 1,521 of record PXDE01000250.1, read on the forward strand.
GGCGAGCCCGCGCCTGTACTGCGCAGATGCGTCCTCGGACGGGCTCTGCCCCCACGTCCAGACCTTGGACAGAACCGTCCAGACCTTGGACGCCCCCGCCCGGGCTGCCGGAGGGGCTGGTAAGACCTGTCCCTGCCAATGCGCCAAAGGCCTGTCACTACCGCCCGGCGTTACGAGTCTCGAAGCTACTTCGAGGGGCTCGACACCGGCGTTCGGTATGGCATCTTCGGAGATGAGCGGCGGAGCCACCCACTCCCGCCTCGCAGCCTGAGGGAACCGCGAATGGACGCGAATGAACGCGAATTCGGAGGGGAAGCCCGGCAGAGCCGGGCGGCAGCCCGTTTGGATTGCGGGAGTCTGACTCCCGCTTTCCCTCGTGCAGGCGGGGTGTCCCGCTGGCTCCCCGCTGTTTTGTGTGGGTGCCCCGCAGAGGCCTATCCTCCGATCAGGCCGCCTGAACGTGACCTTGGGGCCTTGGGGAGACAAGCGCATGCACCCGAACGAGCTGTTCCGGATGGCCCTGGGACTGGCGGAGCCCTGGCGCGTGGCCGCGCCGCCTGAATGGAGATTTCTTGTCAAAATGGGAGCGTCAACATGCGAGTGATTCTGAGTGTGCTACTGGTGTCGGCCGCCGCCGGCGTGCTGTTTGCCGCCGACCCGGAGCCCGGCTGGCCGCAGGTCAACGGGCCGTTCGGCAACTTCAACCCGCGCCGTTACGGCCATGCGCTGGTCGATGACATGGCGCGGGCAAGGCCGGTGTGGACAAGCGAGTTCAACGGCCTAGGCTATGGAAAGACCTCGGTCTCGGGATTCGTGGTGAGCCGGGCCACCTGGCCGGGGCATCCCGGCTCGGCCAACGGCATTATTGCCGCGGAAGGCATGATTTTCGCCTCCTCGTTCCGGCCCGCCGGCGACGTGTGGGCGGAATCCTGGGCCAGGGACGACATGTTCGGCCGCTTCACGCCCGACCAGCAGGCTCATCTTCGCCGGTCACTGTCCATTGACGCCGACGACCTTGTGGTGGCCATTGACGCGGCCACCGGCAGAACTGTTTGGAAGGCCATCGAGGCTGGTAAGGGCCTCTTCCGCGGCATGGGCAAACGCAACGGCTGGGGCGTTACGCCCGCCTACCACGGCGGCAGGGTTTTCAGCATGGGGACGACCGGCCGGCTCTATTGCTACAGCGCCAAAGACGGCGAGAAACTGTGGGAAGGCGACATCGGCGAGGCCCACCAGGAATGGGAAGCAGAGAAAGAGGCACATCTGGAAAGGAGGTCGCTTACTTCCGGCAACCAGTGGGTTTCGCTGATTGTGGCCGACGGCGTGCCGGTCGTGCCGCTGTATGACGGCCATGACATGTCGCTTCGGGGGCTGGACGTCCAGACCGGCGAGACCCTCTGGGAAGTGCCCGCCGCCACGGCGCGCACGGCCACCCCGGCGCTCTGGCGGCACCGGGGCCGTGAATACGTTCTGACCGCCACGCACGGAGGCGGCAACTTTCGCCAAGGCAGGCTGCGCTTGATTGACCCAAAGGACGGCAAGGTGCTGTGGACGGTGGAGGGCCTTGGCAACACGCACGTTTCTCTGGCACCGTCTGATCAGCATGTGCTGGTCAACGTCGGGTCGGAGGGCGAGGGGCACGGCCGCGCGCCGTGGATGCTTCTGGGGGCCTATCGCCTGTCGCCGGAGAAGGCCGAACACGCCTGGACCATGCCCGATGAATGCGACTTCAGGCACGAGGCCCGATTCGAGGCAAGCGACTGGCGCAAATATCTGATACGCGACGGCAGGGTCTATTATTACAGCCGGTGCCGCGATGACGAAAACCGGGTCGTGGAGGTCTTCTCCATTTTGGATGAGAGCACCGGCGAAGTGCTGTACCGTCAGCGCGGGCGAGGCGAGGCGGACGTGCCGTCGCACGGCCAGCAGTATCTGGTTGAGGACCGCCTGCTCCAAGTGCCCGACGCCTCGCATGGAGGCCGGCTGACGCTCAGGCTCTGGACGGCCGACCCGACGGACTTTCGGCCGCTATCGCCCGCCTGGAACCCGCCGCACACCGGCACGACGGCTTACAACGTGTTCATGGAGATCCCCTATGTGGACGGGCGCATCTTCATGCGTGCCCAGGACGGCACGGTCCGCTGCTACGACCTGAGGAAACAGGATTGATGACTGGGCGAAAGGGTCAGCCTAAGAATCTTGAATTTCGCATCCGAGGGGGTGGGGTCGGGAGGGGGTGGGGTCGGTCCTATAATCAAAGTGTGGGAGCGGGGGCTGCCCTCGCCAAGTCTGGGGAAGGGAGGCGACCTGAAAGCGCCGATGAAAACCGGAGGAACCTAGAGGGTGAAAGAGCCTTGCCATGCAGGCGTAGCGAGCCGCATGGACCCCGAGCCGTGCCTCGACGACCCGCGAGGGCGTGGGGAAGCGTCGGCAGGGGAAGCGCGGGCGTTGGTTTGAGCTCCGAGAACGCCCTGCCCCTTTCGATCATTGTGCGTGTTTCGTAGTTCAACCGCATGGCTCACACCATCGCCATGCGAAGCGGGCTGGGTGGGCGCGGTGCCGCGGCCTCGTCCTGCGCCCGACCGGCCTACGACACCCAGTTCAAGTCCAGTTTCCGGCGATGTTCGACGCAGTCCCTCAGGTACAGGTTGATCAGGCTCTGGTAGGGAAGCCCGGTCTCCTCGGCCAGGGACTTGAAGTACGCGATGACATCCGTGCCCAGCCTGATCGTGACCTGCTTGCGCAGGCGCGACGCATAGGGATTGGGCCTCCGCCTCATCTTGGACAGATCGTATTCCTTCTTCATACAGCTCACCATGGGTACTCGCGTTGCTCGTTGGTCGTCGCCTTCCGGGCGGAGATGATGCGGATCACGTCGCCGTTCTCCCGGAGGCAGTGACACACCATCAGAACCCGCAGTTTCGCGCTGACACCGAGCAGGAGGAAGCGATCCTCCGCCCCCGCGTACTCGTCGTCATAGAACTCGATCGCCTGCGGATCGTAGAACACGGAGCGTGCCTCCTCAAAGGTGACGCCGTGCCTGCGCTGGTTCTCGCGGTTCTTTCGCTCGTCCCACTCGAACCTCAGCTCGGTCATAACTACAATGTAAGGAGCCAGCGCGGGGCCGTCAAGGGTGATGCCCCGAACGCCGACCGTACCGGGCCGGGTCGGGCCGGAGAATGGAACGACGAAACACGCGAAATGAGCGATTCGCGGAAACCGCAGAACGACGATTGACGAGGTACTGGCATGCATCCCGAATCCCGCATCCCACACCGCACAACCCACATCACGCGAGCCGTCTCATCCGTCATCCGGCTGGCCCAACGTACCAGCGGCCGTCACTGCTCTGAGACACACTCACCCGATTTCGCGGATAAGCCGTTGGTCCGCACAAGTATATGATCGAACGGGCGAGGCCCCAGTAGTCCGCTGTTCCCGCCCTGCGGGACGGACCGCGCGTGGAACGAGCCTGCCTGGGC
>PXDE01000613.1 GCA_003566475.1 PVC group bacterium
GAAGGGCGGAGGCGGAAGGGGTCGATGCGATTAGCCGGGGGTAAGCGGAGCGACACCCCCGGATCGCATCCCCCAAGAAAGGACCGACCCCGGAGGGGTCGCAGCAGGTGAGGTCTATGGCAACTGCCGGATCTAGGCTGATGGAGCTAGAGGAGGAAATCCCCTGGGCTCACCCGGAAGTCCAGGTTCCAAAGCGGAGGCACCGGCTACCTCCAGAGGGACGCGGCCTCGGCCGTCTCGCGGAGCTGCTCGATCCGCGCGGAGCGCTCGGCTTCGCTCAACGGATGGCATGGCTCGACGCCGTCCGGAGGATCGGCCAGGAAGTCCTCGTAGCTCATGGGGGCCCGGGTGAGGCCAGCCGTCAGCCGGGACTCGTGACGCTTCCACTCGGGGTACTGGTGGGTCTTCTCAACAATGCCGCCGCCTCGGCCGAACCGCTCCCAGGCGAACCGGAGCGCCTCCATATCCGACTCCGACAGCACCGTCGCGTCCACGTCGCGGATGGACCGCACCTTGTGCTCCTTCGCGCCGGGCTCGAACAGCGCCTCGGCGTAGTGCCGCTCCTCGGGGCTGGCGGAATCCAGCTCGAACAGATCCTTCACCCCCGAGGCCACCGGGCCGTGCCTCATGGCCCAGTACTGATCGTGGGTGATGGGCCGACCATATTTTCGGAGGTGGTAGCGGTCGGCGAAGTAGACCAGCTTGAGGGTCCGGAGCTTGCCGATCTCGCCGCCGTTGGCGCGGGCGAAGAAGTTGATCGCCTGGGCCGCCTTGCGGTGGTCGAAGGGAGGTTCCTGGATCATGGGTGGCATTGGCTAGGCGACTGACATGTGCAGCGGACCATACTCGGCCCGCTCCGGAGGCGCAAGCGGGGAGGTAGAGCCCGCATCCGCACGCAAGCCGAGCCCGGCCCCGTTCATTCGCATGAATTCCCGGCTAGAAGCGGACGCATCAGCCTGCACGGGCACGGCGGCGGTCATCGATGGAATCTTCTCGACCATGCGGCGCCAGGCGGCGTGGGACGGACGTCCTCGTCCGTCCTGCGAAGGAGCCGCACCTGGATGGCCCTTGGCCCACGTTTCGCCCCGCACCAGGGGCGTTTCAGGCTCTGGACATCGCGGAGACGGACGAGGACGTCCGTCCCACGGGGACCGGCCGCGTCCGCCGGGGCGAGATCGGCGTCCGGCTTGCGTGCGGATTCAGGGACCATCGGCCCCGTTGACGATCTACCAGCCAACCAGTAGCTTCGGCACATGAAGCAGATCGGAATCTTCGAGGTGAAAACTCGCCTATCCGAAGTGTGCGAGGAGGTGGTTCGTACCCAAAATGCTGTGATTGTAACCCGCCGCGGCACTCCGCTGGTCCGCATCGAGCCGATCCGTGGGGCTGCCCCGACGATCCGGGAACGGCGAGCTGCCTATGTGGCCAGACATGGAGGCTCCGAAGCTCCGGCTGCCCAGGATTTCGCCCCGCCTCCGCGCCGACTCGACCAGAGTCTGCAAATGGGCCTGGACTGAACCTGGCCACGCTGAACGTGAAGGATGTGGAGGACATTCAGGGTCTGGTCGTCGAAAATTGGGGAATCCCCTTTGGCCGATAGCATGAAACCCTCCCGCCTCACCCACCTCGACGCCTCCGGCCGGCCCGGGATGGTGGGGGTGTCGGACAAGGCGGTGACGCGGCGGGTGGCCCGGGCCTGCGCCGAGGTGGCGCTGCCGCCGGAGGTGGCGGAGGTGTTCGAGGACGGGGAGTGGCACGGCCCCAAGGGGCCGGTGATCCAGACCGCGATCCTGGCCGGCACCCTGGCCGCCAAGCGGACCTCGGACCTGATTCCGCTCTGCCATCCCCTGGCCATCGAAGGATGCCGGTTCACGGTCGAGCACGAGGACCGCCTGGTCCGGTTCATCTGCGAGGTCGAGATCCACCACAAGACGGGGGTGGAGATGGAGGCCCTGACCGGGGCCGCGGTGGCCGCGCTGACTCTCTACGACATGTGCAAGGCCCTGTCCCACGACATCGAGATCCGCTCGGTCCGGCTCCTGGCCAAGTCCGGCGGGCGGCGGAAGGTCGGGTCGTGAGCGACCTGGCCCCCCTCTATGGCCTGGTGCTGGCGGGAGGACGTAGCCGCCGCATGGGCCGGGACAAGGCCGCCCTCGACTATCACGGCCGCCCTCAGGTCGAGGTGGTGCGCGATCTGCTGACGCCCCGCTGCGAGCGCGTCTTCCTTTCGGTCCGGGCCGGGGACGCGGAGGCCTATGCGTCCCGGGGCATCGCCTGCATCGAGGACGCGGTGGAGGACCGGGGACCGGCGGGCGGCCTGTGGTCGGCCATGCGGGCCTTTCCCGAGGCGGCCTGGCTGGTGGTGGCCTGCGACCTTCCGTTTCTGCGGGCCGAGGTGCTGGACCGCCTGATCGCCGCGCGCGGGCCGGACGACGAGGCCCTGGCCTACGCGTCGGCCGAGGACGGCCTGCCCGAGCCGGTGTGCGCCATCTACGAGCCCGCGTTCCGGCCCCGGCTCGAGGCCTTTGTCTGCGACGACCTGTGGTGCCCGCGGAAAATGCTCATCCGGACGGGAGCGCGGCTGCTGACGCTGGAACATGGCAACCCCCTGGCCAACGTGAATCGCCCCGAGGAGTACGAGGCGGCGCGGCAGGCGCTCGCTGTAGCCACCGACGCCAAGGAGGTGGCGGCCAAACCCTTGGCGGGTTCGGCTACGTGCGGGGCCAAGGTCCGTCTCCGCTACTACGCCGCGCTTCGCGAGCAAGCCGGGAGCGAGCAGGAATCTCTGGAGACCACGGCCTCCACGTTCCTCGACCTGTACCAGGAGCTAGCCGCCCGCCACGGGTTCCGCCTTCCCCCAGACCGGATCCGGGTGGCGGCGGACGGGCAGTTCGTGTCCATGGCCGATCGGATCCCGGACGGGGCTGAGATCGTCTTTATTCCGCCAGTGGCCGGAGGCTGACCGTGTTCGACCTCACCCGCCAGCCCATCGACACGGCGGCCCTGCGGGCCCGGCTGGAGAATCCGGCCGCGGGCGCCTGCGCGGTGTTCGAGGGGGTGGTCCGCAATCACCACCAGGGCCGACCGGTTGCGAGCCTCGAGTACGAGGCGGCCGAGGACCTGTGCCGGTCGGCGGCCGAGGCCATGCTGGCCGAAGCCCTCGCCGCCCACGACATCCACGACGCCATCGTGGCCCACCGGACCGGGCCTCTGGAGATCGGCGAGGTCGCGGTGTGGATCGGGGTGTCGTCGGCCCATCGCGACGCGGCCTTCGCGGCCAGCCGGTTCCTCATCGAGCACCTCAAGGCGCATCTCCCGATCTGGAAGAAGGAGCACTACGCCGAGGGCGACGCGGCCTGGATCGGGGCCTGAGGTCGGTCCGCCCGGCCAGGTGCCCTGCCGACGCGAGGGCTGGTGACGGCCCCTCATCCGCCCCGCCTTCGCCGGGGCTCGTCGGGCTCGGTGCGGAAGCCCCGCCCGGATTGGGCGGCGCGGACGGCGGCGCCAACCTTCTCGGCGACCAGATCCCATTCCGTGCGCACCGCCGCCCGCAGCTCGTCCCAGCCGGTGAGCGTCCCCTCGCCCCCCGTCTCGCGCCGCAGTTCCCTCCGCGCCAGCTCGTACACCTCGAGCATGCGGTCGAGGCAGGCCTCCCGGCCGAACCGCGTCGCCGTGGTGGCCGCTTCCGCGCGCCAGGCCTCCATATGCCCGGCATGGGCCAGGGCCCGGGTGATCGCCGCCGCGAAGTCGTCGGCCGAGGCCGAGGCCGGGAGAAGACGGCCATTGACGTCATCGCGCACCACCTCGCGGGCCCCCGGCGCGTTGAGGGCGATCACGGGAAGCCCGGCCGCCATGGCCTCAGTGAGCACCATGCCCTGGGTCTCGGTGCGCGAGGCGAACACGAACAGATCCATGGCCGCATAGGCGTCGGCCAGATCCCGACCGGAGAGCGGGCCGGTGAGGATGAGCCGGTCCTCCTGGCCCTGGTCGGCGAAGGCCCTCCGGATGTCGGTCCCGCTGGGGCCGCCGCCCACCACCAGACACCGGGCATCCGGCCGTTCGGCCACGGTCAGGGCGGCCGCCCGGGCCAGGAACTCCAGGTTCTTCTCGGGAGCCAGGCGTCCGACGTGCCCGAGCACCGGCGCATCCGCGGGGATGCCATGGCGGCCCCGGAACCGCGTCCTGTCGCCGGATCGGAAGAAGGCAAGGTCCACACCGGTGGGCACCACGCGGCAGGGGCGCTCCACGCCGCGTCGGATGATGAGCCGGGCCAGGCTCTCGCTGGGCGCGACCACGGCCTGGCACAGGTTGGCGTAGCGGGTGCTGAGGTGGATGGCGAATCGGGACAGCGTCCGGGAATCGGCGGTAACGTAGTGGGTGTAGCGCTCGTAGCGGGTGTGGTGGGTGAACACGATGGGCACATGGCGGTGCCGGGCCACCCGGAGCGCGGTGTCGCCGAGCAGGAACGGGTGATGGCTGTGCACGAGGTCCGGGCCGAACCGCTCGATGGCCTGCTGGTGGCGGACGGGCAGGACCACGGTCACCGAGAAGTCGCTGCCGTTGTACTTCTGGATCGCGGGCACCCGGAACACCTCCTCCGGGCCCTCGTCCAGATCGCCGGCCCCCGGAAAGGTGGGCGCGACCACCACCACCCGATGACCGCGGGCCCGGAGATCCTCGACCAGGGCCGAAACCGAGCGGGCGACCCCGCCCACATGGGGCAGGTAGGTGTTGGTGAACATGCAGATCCTCATGCCGGCTCCAGGGGGAACTCCGCGCGGGTGCCGTCATCCGCGACGGGCCGGAACCCGGGCACCCGTACCTCCAGCCGGGGCGGAGGCCCGAACCAGGAGGATTCCACCCGCAGCCGGACCTTCCCGGCGGCCTCGACCACCTCCACCGACACCGGGCCCCAGGGCGTGGGCGTCGGCCCGAAACTCAGGGGCTCCCCGCGGCCGATCCATTCCGGGAACAGTCCCGCGCCGAGGACCAGGCGGTCGTCCTCCTCCCGCACGAACAGGTTGCGCATCATCATCACCCACTCGGCGGCGGCCCATCCGTGCTGGCCGTCGCCCATGCAGCCGCCGCCGGTGCCGGGATGGATGGCCTCCGGCCACTGCCCGGTGGGGGAGGCGAGGTCGGCCACCCGGTGGATGAGCGCCCGGTGCCGGGCGTCGCCGCGCCGGAGCAGGGTCTGGGCCAGGGCCAGCGTGAGGTAGATGTTGAGGCCGGAATGGATCATGTCCTGGAAAAAGGCGCCGGACACCAGGCACTCGCTCAGGAGGAACTCGAGGGTCGTTCCGACCCGGGGATCGTCGGCGGGGGTCAGCCGCAGCGGGTAGTCGGCCACCATCGACCCGATAGCCCCGGCGTCGAGCCGCCGGTAGGGGGAGGCGGGGATGGCCCCCTGGGCCCGTTTCGGCGGGATGCCCCGGACGCTCCGCCAGACCGCCGCCTCGAGGTCGGCCGCATATCCGTGGAGCCGGCGGGCCCAGTCCGCGTCGCCGGTCTCCCGGGCCAGTCCGGCCGCCTCCCGCAGCCCGGCCACCGCCCAGAAATCGTCCCAGTAGTAGTAGTCGTTGGGCCCGAAATGCTCGGCGCTGAACCCCGGGGGCAGCAGCCCGGCGTGCGGCACGTCCCGTCCGCGGTCGGTCCGCTTGGCCTCGATCCAGTCCGCGCCCTTCCGGATGGGGGGCAGCCAGGCCTCGGGAAGCGGGCGCCCGGTGAGCCTGCGGAACCGGCCCAGGATCCAGAGCACCTGCCCGTTCGAGTCCCACTCGCCCTCCTGGGACCGGAAATAGCCGGAATGCCTCTGCCTCGCCGGGAATCCATCCAGGATCAGGGCCGACCGGTCGGTCAGGCCGAGGCCGAGCAGGGCATGGAGCATGAGGCAGGCGTCGCGGAACCAGAACCGCCGGTAGGTGTAGGGCCCGGGCACCAGATCGCCGGCCGAGAGCAGGAGAAGGGTCCGCACCGCGGCATCGTAGAGAAAGCTCAGCCGGACGTCGGGGACGCGGAGGCGGGCGGCGCCGTCCAGCGCCGCGGCCCAGTCCTCGGCTCGCGCCGGACGGGGATGCCGGACCTTGCCGTCGCGCCGGGCCAGCGGGACGCGGAGGTCCAGGGCGGCGGATTGGCCCGGGGCCAGTGGGAACAGGGCCGCCGCCGTGGCCATGCCCACCCGGCACTCCACCTCCGGCCCGCCGGGATCCTCGTCGAGGTGACGCAGCACGTCCCCCCGGGCGTAGGTCGAGAACAGCACCTTGTGGGGAGCCGCGCCCAGGATCATCCGGTCCTGCCCGTTGACAGTGAGGACGGAGGTGGCGGCGTCCAAGGCGATCCGCTCCACGAACTGCACCCCTTCGGGGTTGGTCGGCCGAACCGCCACCACCAGCCAGCCCGCCTCCGGGCCGCGGGCGGTCAGCCCCACCGCCAGCTCGGGCCGGTCGGCCGGACCATCCACACGGACCCGGCTCTCCATCTCCAGTCCGCCGTCGCAGGCCCGGGTGACCACCTCGAGCGTCGGGTCCAGGACCAGCTTCTGCTCCACGCCGTCGAGTCTGGAGGGCAGGAGGCGCGTGTCGCCCGAGACGATCCAGAAGTCCAGCGACCAGCCGTCGTAGTGCGGGGTGACCATGCCCCGGGGGTCCACCAGCGGATAGAGATCCAGGTCGGGGCGGCCGACCGCCGTCCAGTTGCGGTGGGTGAGGTTGACATGGGTGAACGAGAACGCCCGGGGGATGAACGACGGGTCCTGGGGGTTGAACTGGCGTTCCACCCAGTAGGGCCAGACCCAGTCCAGGTTGTGCTGGATGGCCCGGGTGTTCACCAGCCCCCGGGCATGGAACACCATGCCCGCCCGCAGCAGCTCGATCGGCTCCTGCACCTCGCCGGGCTGGGCGAACCGGCGCAGGCGCGCGAGCAGGGTGATGGGATCCAACACCCCATAGGCCCGCGCGGCCCGCTTCACCAGGTATTTCCAGGGCAGCCAGCGGCTGATCATATCCACCTCCGTCGCACGCCTTCCCACGGGCGCAGTATAGCCCGTCCGGCCCGCCGGACCAGCCTCGACGTGTGGGCCCGGGGCGCGACGATCATCAACGTACGTGTCCAGACACCCGGTCGCCCGCCGACGCCATCTCCATACTCTGGTGCTCACGATCGTGAACCGGAGCGTGCGGGAAGGGCATCCCCGATCCTGCTCTGAGACACACTCCCGCAGTTCCGTGGGTAAGCCGCTGGTCCCTAAAAGCATGCGGCCGAACGGGCACGGGCCCAGTAGTCCGCTGTTCCCGCCCTGCGGGACGGACCGCGCATGGAACGGGCCTGCCCGGGCGGAAGAGAAGCCATGGTCGGACCTTCCTCTTGCCAGGCGCGGCTCATGCGGCCTCGTCCCGCCCTGCGGGAACAGCGAGGTACTGGCAGCCCTTTCCGACCTTCTGCGGTTTCGAGGCTCCCCGTGCCCCCCATCCGAGCCGCGAGTATCGATAGCGATAGCGATAGCGAGACGCGACGGACTGGCCCCACTTCTCACTTCGTGCTTCGTCAATCGTCAATCTTCGGTTTTCCCGCATCGCGGATCGCGGATCGCGGATCCCGCATCGTCCCGTGTCTCACCCCATATCCGGCTGGCCCAACGCCAGCGGCCGCGACTGCTCTGAGACACCGCCACAGATGCCGCTCTCCTCTAGCCCAGCGCCGGGATCGCCCCCATTGTGGCGGCCGCTCGACCGAGTCCTCGAGGGAGAGCGGCTCCGGGCCGGGGACGTGGGAGGGGAAGGCGCGGCGACAGAGGTCGAACACGGTGGGCGGAAGCCGCTCTCCTTCGCAGACTCAGTCGAGCGGCCACTACAGGGCGTTGAGGTAGGCCGAGCCGACATCCCACATCCCACAGCCCACATCGGCGCCGCTGTCTCACCCCTCATCCGGCTGACCCAACGTGCCAGCGGCCCTCACTCACCACTGACCACTGACGGCTCACCCCTCCCCCCACCCTCCTCCTCCCGGCGTTGCGATCTCGATGGATTGTCCGGGGGTCAGGGTGAGCGTGCACTTCCCAGGCAGGGCGCGGCGCGTGTCGTCCGGTTCGATGAGCGTGTGGACGCCGGTCTGTCCGGACCCGCCACCGTTCGCCCCCCAGGGCGAGTGCCGTCGGCGCTCGGCGAGGAGGGTGACGTCGGCCTCGGCGTTGAAGGCGTAGCGGCGGACCCCCCCCTCCCCGCCTCGATGCCGGCCGGGCCCGCCGGATCCCTCGCGGATGCGGTAGGCCTCGACCCGGAGCGGGTAGGCGTGCTCCAGGGCTTCGACCGGCGTATTGCGGGTGTTGGTCATGTGAGTGTGCACCGCGGAGGCCCCGTCGCCGGACGGGCCGGCCCCGGCCCCGCCCGCGATGGTCTCGTAATAGGCGAACGGCCGTCCGCCCCGGCGCGAGTCGGTTCCGCCCAGGGCCAGGTTGTTCATGGACCCGCAGGAGGCGGCGGGGATGCGGTCGGGCAGGGCCTGGGCCAGGGCCCCGAACAGGACATCCACGATCCGCTGGGAGGTCTCGACGTTGCCCCCGGCCACGGCGGCGGGCGGGAGCGCGTCCACCACGCTGCCCGGCCGGGTCAGGAGTTCGACCGGCCGGAGCACGCCGCCATTGGCCGCCAGGTCGGATGGGGCGAGGCAGCGGAAGACATAGGCGGTGGCGGCGACCGCGATGGCCCGCACCGCGTTGAGCGGGCCGGACACCTGGTCATCGCAATCCCGCAGGTCCACCACCGCCCGCTCGCCCTCCACGCGGAGCCGACAGCGCAGGACGATGTCCTCCCGGCCCAGCCCGTCGTCGTCCAGCACGTCCTCGAATGCGTACTCGCCATCGGGAATCTCGCCGATGGCCCGGCCGACCAGCCGCGCCGTGTAGTCCTGGAGGTCGCGGCCCCGGCGGGCCACTGTGTCCGCCCCGTGGCGGCGGCACAAGGCTTCCAGCCGGCCCAGGCCGGTGCGGATGGCCGCGAGCTGAGCCTGAAGGTCGCCCCGGCGCTCGGCCGGGGTCCGCGTCTGACCGCAGATCCACTCGACCGTTTCCTCATCGAGGCGCCGGGGCGGGATGCGGACGCCTTCCTCGTCGATGCTGCGGCTTAGGGGCATCGAACCCGCCGACCGGCCGCCGACATCGGCATGGTGGGCCCGGTTGGCCACATAGAAGCGCGGCCGTTCTTCGCCCTCGGCGTAGAACGGCGCCACCAGCGTGATGTCGGGAAGATGGGTTCCGCCGGCGAAGGGGTCATTGACCACGAACCGGTCCTCGGGGCTCATGGTCTCCGGGGGGAAGGCGCGCATCACAGCCTGCACGGACAGGGCGGCCGAGCCGAGGTGGACCGGGATATGCGCGGCCTGGGCCAGGGTCTCGCCGTCGGCGTCGAACAGGGCGCAGGAGAAATCGCGCCGCTCCTTGATGTTGGGCGAGAAGGCGGACCGCATCAGCCGCACCCCCATCTCGTCGGCGATGGAGGCCAGCAGATGGCGGAACACCTCCAGCTCGATGGCGTCGCGGGGATCCGGCGTCCGGGGCATGGCCGACATCCTCCCACGACCCGTTCCCGGTTTCACGCGAAAACCCGTGTCGGGCGCGGCCCCTGCCCCGTGCCCGGATCCCGGCACCGGAGGTGTGGATGTCCGATCGGACACCCACACCGCACACGAACTCAGGGTCTGCCTCCCTCCCCCATCGGACACGTCGGCGCACGATCGTACGCCGACGTGTCCAGACCTTGGACGGTTTCGTCCAGACCTTGGACGGTTTCGTCCACACGTTGGACGGCACATACGCCGGACTCCGACCATGCCCAGGCGGGCGTGGCCGGTCCTCGTGGGACGGACGTCCTCGTCCGTCGCCGCGAGGTGCAGAGCCTGGAAAGCCCTTGATTGGGCGCGAGAGCACGAGCGAAGGACCATTCAGGCGCGGACCCTTCGCGAGACGGACGAGGACGTCCGTCCCACGTCCATGGCCACGATACGGTCAGCCAGGAATGGCCGACCTACTTGCGATTCGCGTTCATTCGCTGCTTGCCCTACGAAGCGGCTGCGCGGAGTAGGGTCCATTCGCGGCTCCTCCAGCCGGCCCGCGCTCCAGCATCAGATGTCCAACCCGGTGCAAGGCCAGGCGCCAGCCCGGAGGCATCCAGGTGGTGGCGGAGTATTCGCCGATGCTCAGGCCTGGGTCGTCGGACGTCCAGGTGTCGCCTTCGCGCAGGTCGTCGCGGTTGAGATAGCGGACACCGTTCGTCTCGCCGGTGACCGGCTCGGGCGGGGGGGCCAGTCTCGGGGGCGGGATGGGCAAGGTGGGCGGGGTCGGGGGCGTGGTGGCGGCGAGACGGACGGCCACGATCTCGATCGCCCGGCCGGGGGCCGCGTACCCGTAGAGGTGCTGGTGCTGGTCCTCGAAGGCACGGACCGACGTCGCGTCGAGCGGCACCGTGATCTCGTAGGACTGGCCCTCGTAGCGCAGATCCACCTGGACCCGGTATTCGCGCCGGGAGGCGGGAATGCTCTCGCCCTCCATGGCCTCGTCGGCGCGGGCGATGAGACCGGCCCGGGCCTCGCGCACGGCGGGGATGCAGGTGAGGTCGGCCGCCGCGTCGTCCCCGCCGACCCGCGCCATCACCGCCTGGCTGAAGGTGTGGAGGGGCGCGGCGTGGAGCATGCCCACGGCGCTGAGCAGTCCGGGATGCGGCGGCACGAGCACACGGGGGATGTCGAGCAGCTCGGCGAGGCGGCAGGCGTGGAGCCCACCCGCCCCGCCGAAGGGCACTAGGGTGAATTCGCGGGGATCGTGTCCGCGCTCGAGGCTGATGGCGCGGATGGCCCGGCTCATGGTGGCCTCGACGACCTCGAGCATGCCCTGGGCCGCGTCCTCGACGGCCAGGCCGAGCCGCCCGGCCAGGCCCTCCACCGCCTCCGAGGCCGCCTCGGGATCGAGGCGCAGGCCGTCGCCGAGCGGTTGGTCGGCCCGGAGGTGGCCGAGCACCACGTGGGCGTCGGTGACGGTGGGCCGGAGCGGGGCGCTCTGGCGTCCGTAGCAGGCGGGGCCGGGGTCGGCCCCGGCGGACCGGGGGCCCACCCGGAGCGCGCCGCCGGGATCCACCCAGGCCAGGGAGCCGCCGCCTGCGCCCACGGTGTGGATGTCGACCATGGGCACCCGCAGCGGCAGGTCGCCGATCCGGCTCTCGGAGGTGAGGGTGAGGTCGCCGTCGCACAGGGCCACGTCGGTGCTGGTGCCGCCCATGTCGAAGGCGATGATCCGGTCCACCCCGGCGGCGCGAGCCAGGGCCAGCGCCCCCAGCACCCCGCCGGCCGGGCCGGACAGGACGGTGTGGACGGGCTCCCGCACCGCCCCGGCGGCGGGCAGCGTGCCCCCGGCGGAGCCCATGATCCGCAGGGCGTCGGCGCCGATGGCGTCGGAAAGGCGGGCGAGGTACCGGGTCATTCGGGGGGCCACCAGGGCATTCACGATGCAGGTGGCGCCACGCTCGTACTCGCGGAACTCGGGCAGCAGCTCGTGGGACACGGTGAGGTGGACGTCGGGCAGGGCGGTACGGAGGGCCGAGGCGATCCGACGCTCGTGCTCCGGGTTGGCATAGCTGTGGAGCAGACTCACCGCGACCGCCTCCACCCCGAGGGCGCGGACGCGGGCGACCAGGTCGGCGGTGTCGGCCTCGGCGAGCGGGGTCAGCACGGTTCCGTCATAGGCCATGCGTTCGGCCACGCCGAGGCATCGGTCGCGCGGGAGGGGCGGCGGCGGCAGCCGGACCTCGAGGTCGTAGAGCCGGGGCCGGTTCTGCCGGGCGAGATGGAGGGTGTCCTCGAAGCCGGCGGTGGTGACGAAGGCGGCGGGTCCGCCGGTGCTCTCGAGGAGGGCGTTGGTGGCCACGGTTGAACCGTGGACGACCCGGCGCGGGGCGTGGGGGTCGAGGCCGGCCTTGGCCAGGACATCGGCGATGCCGCCGATCACCGCCCGGGCGGGATCGTCCGGAGTGGACAGGCGCTTGTGGGTGACCCACGTTCCGTCCGGTCCGATCAGCACCAGATCCGTGAACGTGCCGCCGGTGTCCACGGCGATGCGGATGGCCTCTCCCGAGCCCGAGGCAAGCCCCTCCGTATCCTCGCTCATAGACCGTCGAAGCTCACGCTCAGCATCATGGCCGCACCCTAGGGCTTGGCTCGCCGCAGGGTCAAGGACCGGCGGGTCGGAGCCCAGAGCCATGCGACCATCCATCCGCCCTGTGGCCTGCCGCGCCGTAGCCTGGCGAAGGCGGGCGGCCGCTCGATGAAGTCTTCGACGGAGAGCGGCTTCCTCCCGGCGTGCCGGACGCTCTCCCCCCGCCTCGTTTCCTCCCGCGTCCCCGGCCCGGAGCCGCTCTCTCTCGCGGACTCGGTCGAACGGCCGCCACAGGCGGGAGGCCGGGGGCGGGATGACCCCACCGCCTGGCTGCGGCCGCTCGGCGGAGTCTTTGGCAGGAAGCCAAGGCCGGAGACGGTCTCCCCCGTCCTCGCACTGGCACATGGGTCGGACATGGGCTAGAGTGCGCGTGACCGGGACGCTGATTCGAGCGGCCCGAAGGGAGTTTCCCGATGCGTGGACGTTTCGCTTGGATATGGCTGGCCCTTCTGGTCGGCGGGATGGCGCGAGCCGAGGAGATCGCCCCGAGCGACCTTCCGGGGCGGGCCACCGTGGCCCTCACTGCGCAAGAGGGCGAGCTCTACTACTTCGGCACCGGATCCATCATCTCGCCGCTGGGCTATGTCCTGACCTCGACCACCGTGATCCCCCCCGACGCCAAGGACATCGAGGTGGTCTCCCCCGGTCATTTCCGGGTGCCGGGCACGCTGGTCCACGCCGACGAGAAGACCGAGCTCTCGATCGTGCGCATCGACCCGCCGGAGGGCGGTCCCCTCCCCTATTTCGCCATCCGCCGCTCTAAGACGGCGACGCTGGGTGAGGTGGTGATGACGGTGGCCAACTCCATCCAGGGGGCGGGCCGGGTGGGCGAGCTGAGCGTGAGCCTGGGTCTGCTGAGTGGCCGCTACACCCTGACCCGCGACCTGTCCGAACAGCCCACCTGGGTGGGCGAGGTGCTCGAGACCACGGCCGCGTCCAACCCCGCCTCGGACGGAGGCCCGCTGCTCGACGGCAGCGGCCGCCTGCTGGGGGTGCTTTCGCTCAACACCTCCGACGCCCGGTGGCTGGGGGTGGCCGTGCCCATCGACGTGATGCTGCCCGACCTCACCGCCAGGCTGGCCGAGGATCTGAAGGAGCGGGGGATCGAGGCGGAGCCGGTGCAGGTGGTGGCCGAGAAGGGCGAGGCCCTGTTTCCGGACTGGGAGGCCCGGGTGGAGCCCCTGCGCAGCGCGACCGCCAAGCTGGCCCCGTCGGTGGTGGCCCTGCGGGTGGACCGCCGCCGGGACGACCGCCGGTTCCAGGCCCGCATGCCCCGCAATCCCACCGGCCCGGCCCGGCTGGTGGCCGAGATGCTCAAGCGGCCGGACGCCACGGTGACCGGGGTGGTGGTCGGTTCCGACGGATGGATCGCCACCAGCTATTTCAACATCGCGGGCGACCTCAACGCCCTCACCGCCATCCTCCACGACGGCCGCGAACTGGAGGCGGAGGTCGTGGGCTGGGACCAGGAGCGCGACCTGGCCATGCTCAAGGTGGAGGCCGACGGCCTGCCTGCCGTCACCTTCGGCCCGGGCTCGCTCGGCCAGGCGGTGGGCGTGCTGGGCCGGAGCCCCACCCCGGACAGCCTCACCCTCACCCAGGGCATCGTCAGCGCCAAGGGCCGCAACCTCACCGGCACCCTCCAGTTCGACGCCAAGGCCAACGTGGGGAACTCGGGCGGGCCGCTGATCGCCCTCGATGGCACCTGCCTGGGCATCGTGGGCGGCATCGCCCCCAACTCCACCCATGGCCAGAACTCCGGCATCGCCTTCGCCCTCGGGGCCGAGGAACTGCTGCCGCTGCTGGAGGATCTGAAGACCGGAACCAGGACGCAACGGAGACCGCGTCCGGTGCTGGGGATCATCATCGCGCCCGGGGCCGTGGACCAGGTGGGGGTGCTGGTGGGCCGGGTGGACGCGGAGTCCGGCGCGGCCGAGGCCGGCATCCAGTCCGGCGACGCCATCGTCCGGATTGACGGCGTCCCCATGGAAGGCCAGACCGAACTGGTGCAATACATCCGAAGCAAGAACATCGGCGACCAGGTGAAGGTGGTTCTGCTGCGCCGCGGGGTGGAACTCGAGGTTGAGGTGACCCTTGGGGAGGCGTCGTCATGACCGGCCGGTCCTGCCGCATGCTGCGGGCGCCCCTCGCCGCCCTCGCCCTGCTCGCCCTCCGCCCGGCCCACGGCGCTCCGACGACGGTGGCCGAGGCGGTGGCGGCGGCGGATGGGGACCTCGCCGCCCTGGCCGAAGCCGCCCTGCCCGCCTATGTGTTTGTGGGCGGCGGGTCCGGCGCCATCATCTCGCCCGACGGCTACGTCATCTCCAACGCCCATGTCATCCGGGGCAGCTCCCGCTGGCGCATCCGCACCGGGGCGGGCGTGTACCATATCGCCCGGGTGGTGGGCTCCTCGCCCGGCACCGACCTCTGCCTGCTCAAGATCGAGGACGCGGAGGATCTGCCCTACCTGCCTCTGGGCGATTCGGCCACCCTCGCCGTGGGCGATCCCGTGGTGGCCATCGGCAATCCCTTCGCCCTCGGCAATCTCGACGGGATTCCCACCGTCACCCTCGGGGTGGTCAGCGCCCTCAATCTCGACCGCCCCCACGCCTACGACGCCATCCAGACCGACACCCCGATCAATCCCGGCAACTCCGGCGGGCCGCTCATCAATCTGCGGGGCGAGCTCATCGGCGTGAACGCCCAGATCCAGACCCGGTTTGGTCTGCGGCAGAACACGGGCGTCGGCTATGCCATCTCCGCAAACCAGGTCCGCCGCTTTCTGCCCGCCCTCCAGGCGGCGGAAGGTGGCACGGTCAAGGCCGGTCGCCTCCCCGGACTCACCCTGAACCGAGAGGCCGAGGCGCCTGCCACCATCGAGGCTGTGGCCGAAGGATCCGCCGCCGAGCTGGCCGGGCTCCGAGCCGGTGACGTGGTGGTGGGGGTCGACGGCTCGCGCATCGACAACCGGAGGGCCCTGGCCGGAGTGCTGGGACGATATCCGGCCGGGCTCGAAGTGGACCTGCATGTGCGCCGCGACGACGAGCCCGACGTGCGCTCGGCCCGGCTGATGATCGAGCAGTTCGGCACGCCCTACGTGGGCATCGAGTTCGATCCCCGCCGCCGCACCCCGCTGGTCATCGGCGAGGTCGAGGATGGCAGCCCGGCCGCCGCCGCCGGTCTCCGGCCCGGCGACACCCTGCTGGGGGTGGGGAGGAGCCGCATCCCCCACCGAAGGGCCTACCGACAGTTTCTGGAGCAGGTCCGGCCCGGCATGACCGTTCCCTTCGTCATCCGCCGCCAGCGGGAGAATATGGTGATCCAGGTCGAGATCGCGGAGGTTCAGGAGGCGGCGGACGAGGTGGCCCTGGCCGACCCGGAATGAGGCCCCGTCAGCTCGGCGGGGAGAAACCCGGGGTTGAGGTTTCCGCCGAGTTGGGCATGATGGACCGACGAACAGGCCGCCTCGCGAGGAGGCGGTCGGATCATGCCTACCTCGGACTGCCCATGCGCCACATCCTGCCTGCCCTCATGCTCGCCACCGCCCTCACCACCACCGTCCGCGCGGAACCCCTTCTGGATCTGACCCGCGCGGAGTTCCCCAACGCCGAAGCCACGGCGGAGGGCCCGAAGCTCACCTTCAACATGGGCACTCGAAGAGTCAACTGGACCAACGCCCGCTGGTCGGTGGTGCAGTTCGACGAGGCCAGGGATCTGTCGGCGTTTCTGGGGATCGAGGTCGAGGTGGCCACCGAGCAGCCCCGCCACGACGCGGTGGTGGTGATCGCCCTGCGCGAGACCGGCGGCTCCTGGCACTACCACCCGGCGGCGGGCCGCCTGACCCAGCCCCGCACCCGCACCCTGGCCCGGTTCTCGGACTTCGCCACCCCCTGGTACATGAACCCGCCGCACGGCACCTTCGTGGATCCCGAGGGGCGCCTGGACCTCGACCGCATCAACGGCGTGGCCGTGGGCGTGGTGAACCCGTTCGGGATCGGCGAGGTGAGCTTCACCGTGACGGGGCTCACCCTCACCGGCACCCCCGAGGCCCCGCCCGCGGAACCCGCGCGCATCGAGGTCACCGGCAGGCTGCTCGACATCAACGGCACCACGGCCATCCCGGCCGGCCTGTTCGGCGGGTACCACCTGCCCGACGGCAGCTACGAGCGCTACCGTCTGGCCATGCGCCGGCAACTCCACGGCGGCAACGCGCTGAGCGGCAATCCCCAGTTCGGGAACGAGACCACTCACATCGTGCTCAACGCCATCGGGGAGCGGGTGAATCCCTCGGGGCGGCTCACGAGCGCCACCTGGCGCGAGCGCAGCGAGGCCATGGCCCGGAACTACGTCGAGCGGGCCCGCGCGGCCGGGCAGCCGCTGTATGTCGAGTTCTGGAACGAGCCCTACCTGAACTGGGCCAACCGGAACCGGATCAACTTCGACCCCGCCTTCTACAACCTCGACGAGGCCACCGAGGGCGGCGAGGTGCGCATCCGCCACGACGGCGAGCTGGCCCCCTACCTGCGCTGGACCCGCGACTTCGACGCCCCGCCCTGGAACTGGGACACCCGGCGCAACTGGCGCCGGGGCCGGGACGAGGACGGACGGGTGTGGTCGGTGTTCGCCCAGCCCTACTTCTACCGGGGCCCGGCCACCTCGCGGCGCACCAACTACTGGCCCGAGTCCCACCCGCCCGAGGACGTGGCCGACGGCGAGACCTACACGGTGACCGTGGACGGCCGCGAACGGACCCTCACCGCCTTCACCCCCTGGCACATCTACGACGAGACCCAGTTCACCTTCTGGTCCGGCCGGGGCATGCAGAAGATGTACCTCGAGCAGCTCCTGGCCTTCGGCCGGACGCTCAAGGAGGAGATGCCCGAAGCCGTGCTGGTGGCGGGCTGGGACTTCCGCCCCGGCGAGGACCACTGGGCGGCCTGGGATCTGGTCTACAAGGACACCATCGACGGGGCCATCGACATCCTCGACGGGGTGACCGACCACGACTACGGCGGGGATCCCACCCGCATGGCCGCCAACTATGAGGTGGTGACCACCTACGGTGTGCTCGAGCACGACAAGTGGCTGACCCACTGGAACACCGAGACCGCCATGGGCGGCGATCCCCAGGCCTATCCCGAGGCCGAGGGGCTGGCCAGCGGCGAGCGCATGGACCGGCAGAAGTTCCGGTGGACGGTGGCCAAGCTGATGCACGCCCTCGAGTTCGTTCCCGACAAGGCCCGGGCCTTCGCCTGGTTCGGCCGGGGCGGCGGGTGGTTCACCCACACCGGCGAGGGCGTGGCCCTCGACATCCTCATCAACCTCCGGGGCCGCCTCCTCCAGGTGAAGCACGCCGACGACGACCTCTACGTGGTGGCGGCGGTGGACGGGTCCGACCCCCAGAACCCGCGGCCGGCCAACCTGCCCGCCCGGCAGGAGCTGGTGGTGGCCGTGTACAACTCGGCCCTGTCCGCCCGGAGCGTGGATCTGTCCGTGGCCCTGCCCGCCGGCACCACGCCCGGCGACGCGCCCTTCCTCCGCGAGTCGAAGCTTGAAGGCACCGCGCCCCAGATCGCCGAGACGCCGGAGGGACTCGAGCGGGAGGGCGACGGCTTCCGCATCCGCCGCGACATCCCCGAGCGGAGCCTGCTGGTGGCGGTGATTCCCCTCCAGGGCGAGGTCGCGGGCGACGCGCCGGCCACGGTCACCCACCGCCAGGTCTTCGTGCCCACCCTCCTCCACGAGGTGACACACGATGCGCCCGCCGCCGACACCATCCAGATCGAGGCCGACGCGCTGGAGAACGTTGGCCGGGCCTGGGTGCGGCTGGTCGTCGAGCGTCTGGGCGAAGGCGAGGGCGTGCTCGCCCTCAACGGCACCGACATCCCCCTGCCCCGGGCGGTCACCCCCAGCACCACGCCGCGCATCGTCCAGTTCCCGCTCGATCCCGCCCTCCTCCGGGCCGGCGAGAACACCCTGGCCTTCCGGGTGACCGGCGACGAGCACCCCGGCTTCCTCCTCTGCTCGGCCAGCGTGATTCTGGAGCAGGAGCGGTAAGGGGCATTGAGCGGGCTCCTTCGCCACGTATGAAGAAATCCGTCTATCTGGAAACCACCATCCCAAGCTACTTGACCGCTTGGAGGAGCCCGGACCTCATCATGGCCGCCAATCAGGAGGCGACCCGGGAATGGTGGGAAGTGGCGAGGGGGCGCTTCGAGGTCTTCTCGTCGGCGATCACCGCCCAGGAGGCGGCGGGAGGAGATCCTGCAGCCGCTCGGAGACGACTTGACGCCCTTGACAGTATCCCCGATCTTGAGGTGTCATCAGCGGCTGAGGCCCTTGCCCAACGACTTCTGACGGAGGCGGTGCCGTCGGCCCCCCGGGCCGATGCGCTACATATTGCGGTGGCGGCAGTCCACGGAATGGACTTCCTGCTGACCTGGAACTGCGCTCATATTGCCAATGCAGCCTTCCGTCCGAAAATTGAAGCGGTGTGCCGAGCGGCCGGGTTTGAGCCGCCGGTGATCTGCACCCCACCCGAACTCATGGAGGAGACCTAGCAATGTGGCAAGACCCCATCGTCTCAGAGGTTCGGAGGATCCGGAAGGAGCACGAGGCCCGTTTTGAGGGCGACCTGCATGCTCTCTGCGAGGATTTCCGTCGAAGGCAGGCCGAATCCGGTCGGCCCGCAGTGTCCCGACGTCCCCGCCGCCCCACGCGCCTGGCCGCGAGCACATCCTGATTGGGTGGGTTTTTCGCCCCCGCGCAGCCCCGTAGATCTCCGCTCGCTCAGGCTCGGCGGAAGCCTCGCCCTTCCGCTCTCGCGAATGCGAGTCAGGATCCGCAGGTGCTGAGTGCTTCTACCGCAGCGGCAGATCCTCCAGGCGGACGTCGCGGACGCGTGGCCGGCGGTCGGGCCATTCGGCGGCCTCGCCGCTGTCGCGGTGGTACGGGCGGAGGCGGACCAGGTATTCCGACGTCTCGCTCATCCATTCACCCATCCACCCCCCTCTTCGAGGGCCGGCCTAGCCAGCCCCGACGGCGGAAGCCAACGAGCATGGCGGCGGAGATCACGGCCATGAAGACCATCACCCCCGGATAGCCATACCGCCAGTAAAGCTCCGGCATGTTCCAGGGAGAGGCCTCGATGTCGAAGTTCATGCCGTACACGCCCACGATAAAGGTGAGCGGGATGAAGATGGTGGCGATGATGGTGAGCACCTTCATGACCTCGTTGGTCCGCAGACTGACCATGGCCAGATGCAGCTCGGTGAGCGACAGGGAGGTCTCGCGCACGGACTCCACGAGATCGATGAGCCGGATCAGATGGTCCTCGCAGTCGCGCAGATAGGGCCGGGTGGCCTCATCCACCAGCGGGGCGTCCAGTCCCTGCCATTGGACGACGGCATCGCGAAGCGGCCATAGCGAGCGTTGCACCCGCTGCAAGTCCTGGCGGATCAGGGTCAGCTCGTGCACCACCGCGCTGTCGGGCTGGCCCTGCACGGCGGCCGCCTCCAGCCCCTCGATGCGTGTGTCGTAGCGGGCCACCACCGGAAAATAGGCGTCCACCATGGCATCGAGCAGGGCGTACAGGAGGTAGTCGGCCCCGCGCCGGCGGACCAGCCCGCTGCCCGCGCGGATCCGCTTGCGGATGGGCTCGAAGCAATCCCCGGCCTGGAGCTGGAAGGTGAGCACGAACCCCGGGCCGGCGAAGAACGACACCTGCTCGGCCACCTCCTGCCCGTCCACCAGACGGATCATCGGCGCCACCAGGTACAGAACGTCGTCGTAGGGCTCCAGCTTGGGCCGC
>PXDE01000494.1 GCA_003566475.1 PVC group bacterium
GACCCCAATCAGGCGCTGAATACGGTGGAAGACGTGCGGGATGGCAAGGGTAAAGGCCTGACCCCATCGCCGCCCCGTCCTCGAACCGCCCAAAGGATAAGACCGTGTGCCCAAGGGGAGTCCGGACTTGTCGGGGTCGTTCCGGAGCCCCATAGTGGAGCCATCCGTAGGCCACGACCCGGCGTGGAACCCCGTCAACCAGCGGACGAGCCTCGCAGGGCCTTCGGAATGCCGCCGCGCATGGCGGAACGCCGGGCCGGTGCGGGACCTTCGTCCGGACAGGAGATCACGCGCATGACCAGAACCCTCGTAGCCGCCGGCCTCGCCCTGACGCTCGCCCCCTGGACCGTCCATGCCCAGGGACTGGGACTTCCGCTCGGCGAAACCGCCGCCCCGTTCGAGACCGGCCAGGTCCGGGCCACGGGCGCGATCACGCTGGGCGATGATGTGGACCTATACGGGGCCCGCGTGGCCTATGCCACCTCCCCGAATCTCCAGATCTTCGGCGATGCCGGCATCGTCGATATCGACGCCTTCGACTCGGGGCTGGGCCTTCAGGGCGGCCTCATCTACCGGATCGAGATGGATGCGCCGATCGATCTCGGTCTCCGGGGCACCGGCTACACCGCCTTCCTCGACGACCTCGACCACCTCTTCGGCTTCTCCGCCGGGGTGCTGGTGAGCGTGCCGGTGGCCGATGCTCCGCTGTCCCTTTACGGGTACGTCGGCCTGGCCCACACCCGGCTCAAGGCGTCGTTCCGGCATCCCGTGTTCGGACGGGTCCGGTTCCGGGACAACAACACCGAGCCCGCCATTACGCTGGGCGCCCTGTTCGCGGTGAACGACCAGTTCTCCCTGTTCGGGGAGTTCTCCCACGTGGACGATCCCTTCGTGAGCATCGGCGCCCGGTTTAATTTCTGACCCATCCCGGCCGCCCGCCCGCGTCCCGCGCCGGGCCGGGCGGGCGGCCTTTCGCGGCTCGGAGATCCCCGGGAGATCGAGCCCGGCCGGCGTCTACTCGGGCGCCGGGGGCGTCAGCCCGTCGGGAGGGGCGAGGGGGAGGTGCAGCCGGACCCGGGTGCCCTGGGCCAGCGACTCGACCCGGAGGTCGCCGTGGTGGTCGAGGGCGACCCGGCGGGCGATGGGAAGGCCCAGTCCCATGCCCCGGGCCTTGGTGGTGCCGAAGGGCGAGAACATCGAACCCCGAATATCGTCGGCGATCCCCCGGCCGTTGTCCTCGACGGTGATCCGCAGCCCCTCGCCCAGGGGGTCCGGCGCGGCCAGCACCTGCACCCGTCCATCGGCCCCGGAGGGAATGGACTCGAGGGCGTTGGCGACAAGGTGGGCGATGGCGTCGGCCAGCAGGCCGGCGTCGCCCCGGACCAGGGGCACGGGGTCAAGGATCCGCACCTCGACGGGGACCGGCGAGTCCCCGGCCAGGGACCGGCCCGCCTCGACCGCCCGGCCCAGCAGATCGGCCAGGTCCAGCGGCGCCGTCCGGGGGGCGCGGGGGCGGGCCAGGGTGCCGATCTGGTCGGCGATGGAGGCCAGCCGGGCCACCTCGCCCGGAACTTCGCGGCTGAACTCCTCGCGGAACTCGGCATCCTGGTGCCGCTCGGGCAGGAGCTGGGCGAAGGTCTGGATCACCACCAGCGGGTTGCGGATCTCATGGGCCATGGCCGCGGCCAGCTCGGTCCAGAACGCGGAGCGGGCGACCTGCTCGGAGCGTTCGGCCAGGCGCCGCTGCTCGGACACGTCCTCGATCAGCAGCATGGCCCCGGCCACCGGGGGCTGCCCGCCCAGCCGGAACACGGAGCCCGCCAGCCGGCGATCCGCCGGACGATGCACCCATTCCACGGGGGCCCGGGGGGGGCTCGATCCCAGGCCCTGGCGGAGGAGATCGGCCGGCCAGCTCCCCGCCTCGTCCACCGGACGGCCCAGGATCCGCGCGGCGGCCAGCCCCAGCAGCCGCTCCGCCGCCGGATTGAACCACCGCACCACCGCGTCGGTGTCCACGGCCACGATCCCCACCGGAATGGCCTGGAGCAGGGTCTCCGCGAACCGTTTCTGGAGGTTCAGCTCCTCGTAGAGCAGGGCGTTGGCGATGGCGGCGGAGATGGGGCCCGCGAACCCGGAGAGCGCCTCGAGATCGGCGCGGGAGAACGGGGTGCCGTCGGCCCGGTGGCCGACGAAGAACCACCCGATGAGCTGGCCCCGCGCGAACAGGGGGACCAGGGCCTCGGCGCCCATCCGGTCCAGGGCCCGGGCGAGGGCGGGACGGTCGAGGGGCCCCCCGAGCTGGGCCAGCGCGACCCGGCTCACCACATGGGCATTCCGCTCCAGCCACCGGACGAGCGGATGGTCGGCGGCGTACCGGGCCTGGTAGGCGTCGGCCAGGCAATGGCGGTCGGCCCGGAGCCGGAAATCCGGAGCGGCCCCGAAGCCGCCCGCGAACAGGCCCACCCGCGAGACCCCGGCGGCCAGGGCCAGACCATCCACCACATGCTGGAACAGGTGCTCGACATCGTGGAGGTTGCGGAGGGCGGCGGTGAAGTGGTCTAGGGAGAACCCGCGGGGGCCGGGATCGCCCAGGGGACGGAGGCCGAACTGGGCGTCGGCCCGGGCGGCGTCCCGCAGGGCGCGGACCTCCGTTTCCAGGTCGGCCCGCTCCAGGGCCCGGATCACCGTCCGCTCCACCCCACGCCACTCGGCCTCCGGATCGAGGGTGGCGAACACGCCGCGGGCCTCGGCCTCGCGGGCCGGCCCCGACCGGGGCGGGCCCACCGCCACCACCACCGGCGGCTGGGGAAGCTCGGCCCAGGCGGCCAGCCGGTCGGCCGCGCCCTCCGCCTTCAGGTCGAGCACCACCACCAGTCCGCCCGCTCCGGACACCACGGCGTCCACCTCCCCGGGGCGCCGGGCCTCGAGGACGGGAACCGTCTCCCGGAGGAGCGGCAGCCACCGGGAGGCCAGCCCGGTGTCCTGGGTGTAGAAGACGCATTCGGCACGACGGGACATCACGGGGCATCATCCTCCCCCGCCAGGAGCGGGAACACCAGCACGAACGAGGCGCCCGATTCCCGGTTCCGCTCCACATCGATGGCGCACCCGTGATCGCGGAGAATGCCGTGGGCCACCGGCAGCCCCAGGCCGGTCCCGTGGGCCTTGGTGGTGAAGAACGGGTCGAACAGCCGGGGCAGGTTCTCGGGCGGAATGCCGCAGCCGGTGTCCCGGATGGTGAGGGCGACCGAATCCTGACGCCGGAACTCCCCGTCCGGACCGTCGGCCCGGGTCCAGCGGCGCACGGCGTCGGTGCGCACGGTCAGCGTCCCGCCCCGGTCCATGGCCTCGATCGCGTTGAGAAAGAAGTTCACGAAGGCCTGCGTGAGCAGGTCGTCGTCGCCCTGGATCCGGTCGCGCTCCGCGTCGAGGCGGGTCTCGATGGTCACCTCGCGCTGGGCGGCGCTCTGCTTCACCAGCCGCAGGGAGTCCTGCACCGAGGCATGGAGGGAGAGGGGTTCGAGCCGGGCGGCCCGGGGCCGGGCGAAGTGGAGGAGCTGGTTCACCAGGCCGTCGATCCGGGCCGCCTCTCCGCCGAGCAGGGCGCTGCACGTCTCCCGGAAGTCCGGGTCGTCGTAGCGGTCGGGCAGCAGCTCGGCGAAGGTCTTGATGGCGACCAGGGGGTTCTTGATCTCGTGGGCCATGCCGGCGGCCAGCGTCCCCACTCCGGCCAGGCGTTCGGTCCGGCGCACCTGCTCCTCGAGCGAGCGGATGGCCGTGAGGTCCTGGAAGACCAGGAGGGCGCCCAGCACCTCGCCCTCCCGGTCCCGGAACAGGGAGGTGCTGGCCCGGATGGGCACGGACCCCGCGTCCATGGACAGGACGGCGTCCCGGTCGCGGACCGCGCGTCCCCGGCGGAGGGTCTCCTCCAGAAATGCGCCCAGGGGAGGGGCCAGAGCCCGGATCGGCGCGCCCACCAGCGCCTCCCGGTCGTGACCGGTCAGGCGCCGGGCCTCGTGGTTCACCAGCGTGATGACTCCATGGGCGTCGGAGGCCACCACGCCGCTGGCCAGGTGTTCGAGGAGGACGTCCAGATAGCGTGTCTGCTCCTGCACGCGGGTGTAGAGGCGGGCATTCTCGAGCGAGACCGCGAGATGGTTGCCGAGAATCTGGAGGGCGTCCTGGTCGGCCCCGTCGTAGATGCGGCCGGAGGCGCGGGGCCCGAGGAGCAGGAAGCCCTGCAGGTTCCCGTGGGAGCGGATGCCCACCGCCACGTCCGCGTCGAGTTCGCGCATCCGCCGGCCGGCTTCGGCCAGGCCGGCCGACGGACGTCGCTGGAGGTCATGCACCGCGAGCGGCTCGGAGCGCCGGGCCAGGATCCGCACCAGGGGATCCTGGGCGAGAAACGACGGCCGGCCGTCGCCGGGCGGATGCGCGCGGACGTAGCCGTCATCGGCGGCCGCGTGGATCTCCACATGCTGGGCACGGCTGGCCCGCCGGAGGATGCCCCCCACCATCTCCAGAAGGTGCTCGGTGGTGGTGACGGTCTGCATCTCCTGCTGGATGTCCTGGACCGTGGCGCGGAGACCCGGACCGGAACCACGCCGGAAGACGCGGCCGGTGAGCCGGTGCGTCCACCCGAAGATCGGCGCCATGGCGAACGCGGTGACGATGGACGCCACGGCGTATGCCCAGACCGGATCCGCCGCGGGAGCCACGGCCCGCAGTCCCCAGGCCACCGTCTGCCAGGCGGCGGCGAAGATACCCGCCAGATAGGCCATGGCCAGCAGGTGGCCGAGCATCCGGCGGATGAAGTCGCCGATGTCCAGCACCCGGCGGGTGGAGATGCCGTAGGCGACGATCATGCCCAGAGCCAGGACGCTGACGGAGTGCACGATGGGAATGTACCGGGAGCTCCCGGTGACCAGAGGGACCAGGATCCCCAGGGCGAACCCGAGGAACACGCCGGCGGTGGCGCCGAGGACC
>PXDE01000332.1 GCA_003566475.1 PVC group bacterium
ATGATTTATTACCTATTAAGCATTCGTTTTTGTATGTTGCGTCGTTTTTCATGAATTTATTTGTTATCCATTGTAGCGCAAACGCTTGTAAGGAGTGTCCCCTTGTCTTCGACGCTTGAACGGGTGCGTGACGAGGTGGTGGGGTGCCGGGCCTGTCCCCGGCTGGTGGCGTGGCGCGAGCAGGTGGCGGCGGAGAAGCGGGCGGCGTTCCGGGACTGGGATTACTGGGGTCGGCCGGTGCCGGGGTTCGGCGATCCCGACGCCCGGCTGCTGGTGGTGGGGCTGGCGCCGGCCGCCCACGGGGCCAACCGCACGGGGCGGATGTTCACCGGGGACCGGTCCGGCGACTGGCTCTACCGGGCGCTGCACCAGACCGGATTCGCCAGCCAGGCCAGTTCCGTCTCGATCAAGGACGGGCTCGAATTACGGGACTGCTGGATCTCCGCCGTGGTCCGCTGCGCCCCCCCGGCCAACCGGCCGACCCCCGGGGAGCGCGACCGGTGCCTGCCCTGGCTGGAGCGGGAATGGAAGGCCCTCCGGCGGGTGCGGGTCGTGGTGGCCCTCGGCGGCTTCGCCTGGGACGGAACGCTCCGGGCCTGGAGCCGGATGACCGGCCATCCGGTCCGGCCTCGCCCCCGATTCGGCCACGGAACCCGGTTCGGCCTCGATGCGGTGACGCTGCTTGGATGCTATCACCCCAGCCAGCAGAACACCTTCACGGGAAGGCTCACCGAACCCATGCTCCGGAACCTGTTCCAGACGGCCCGGGACGCCATGGGCGGTGCGGCCGGCTAGAGACCCGCCCCCCGCCTCTACCGCTCGTGACGGGTGCTTAGAGCGAGGGCGACGGCGGGGCCTTGGACTCGTCGGCGGCGTTTGGGCGCGGCACCAGGCGGGGCGCGCCGGGCGAGGTGATCACGGCCCGGAGCCTCGGCTTCGGCTCCTCGGGCGGCGGGGGTTCCTCGGGGACGACGACCACCGGCGGAACCACGAACCGGCGGCGCACCGGCACCACCCCGAACCCGTAACCATCGACGTACACGCTCCGGCGACGGTTGAGTTCGGCCTCGAAGGCCCGCCGCTCGGCCTCGCGGGCCCGGGCCTCCGCCTCGGCCACCCGCGTCTCCATGGCCCGCAGCTCGGCGCCCCTCGCCCAGACATCCCGAGCCTCGGCAAGCTCGGTCTCGTACTCGGCCAGCGCGATCCGGTAGGGCCGGTCGATATCGACCCCGGGATGATGCTGCCGGAAGCGGCGCCAGAACCGCACCTGCTCGGCGCCGGACAGGCGAAGGAAGCCGGGATCGGCAAGGATCCGGTCCCGAAGCGCCACCCCGGCCAGCAGGCGTTCGAGCGCCGCTTCCTCGCGGGCCGCCTCGCGTTCGGCCCGGGCCGCCTCCAGCGCCTCCATCTGGGCGTCCGAGAGCCATTCGAACTCCGCGACCACCCCGTCCACAAAGATCACCCGTCCCTGCCGGTAGACCCAGATGGACCGGGTCTGGGTGGCCATCCGGCCCTCCGGCGGACCGAACTGGTCGCGCACCTGCTGGGGCGTGAGTCCCAATTCCGGCCCATGGGGACGCCCGTCCGCATCGGCCATCTCCGGAAGCGGATCGTCCGGGATGGTCTCCGGCTCCGGCTCGGACGAGCCCGCCTCCTCGCCGAAAACAACGGCCGGGAGCAGCAGCAGCGTGAATGCGAGGATCGCTTTCATCGTATGGTTAGACTACGCTGGAAACGGGATTATTCAAAACCGCTCGCCCGAGCCCTCGGTGGCGGTGCTGGATCTGGCCACTGGCGACCTGACCCGCATCCGCCTGGCCGCGACGTCACCCTGACGCCAGCTCCAGGATCCGGTCCACGGCCTCGTCCGCCCCCTGGAGGGACAGGGCGGGCGGTGGCATGGGTCGGGCCAGCGCGGCCCGGACCGCGTCGTGCATGCGGCCCGCGTACAGGTCGGCCTCGGAAAGGAAGGCGTGGGCCAGGTGCTGTTCAATGCCGTCCCGAAGCAGAGGATACTCCGCGAAGTCCCGGCGCTCGGCGTGGACAAGCGGCTTCCGGTTGGCGATGCACTCGGACACGATCCCGAAGCCCGGCTTGGAGAGCACCACGTCCGAGGTGGCCAGCACGTCGGCGAAGGGCACGCTCCGCCGATCCACGGCGTGGAACCGGGGATGGTCCCAGGCCAGGGGCAGCACGGTGAAGAACTCCAGGGCCGGGTCGGTGGCCGCACGGGTCAGAGCCTCGGGTCCCCACGCCAGCGTGGTGAACGACACCAGCACCCAGATCGCCGCGGGATCGGCCCCGGTCAGCCGGGCCAGTTCGGCCCGCCGGGCCTGTCCGGGCCGCACCGGGAGGCCGACCTCCACCTGACGGGGAAAGGCCTCCATGGCGGGGGCGAAGGGCAGCCGGATGAGCAGGTCGGCCTTGGCGTAATCCTCCCGAAAGGCATCCACCGCCGCCATCCACACCCGGTCGCCTCCCTCGGCGAACGGCGCGTAGATCCAGTCCCACGAGAAGTTGCCGACGGCCACCGCCGGAACGCCGGCGGCCCTCGCGGCGGCCAGGGGGATGCCGGGAATGTCGGCGACCACCACGTCGGGGCGGCGGTCGCGGATCCAGTCCGCCTCCATCGTCGCCTGATGGGGGCGGCGGGCCAGCCAGGCCTCCACCCGGGCGCGGGTGGCCCCGAGGTCCACCTGCACCGAGTCCCTCTGGACCATGCCAACGTCAAAGACCTCAGGCCGCCGGGTGAAGCGTGCCCCGGGCAGGCGCGCGGTCAGGAAATCGACCGGGATCCCGGAGACCACGGTGAGATCCAGGTCCGGCATCCTCCGCGCCCACGCGGCCAGCACCGCGCAGCTCCGAACCGCGTGGCCATATCCATGGGCCGTGATGTACCAGGCGACCTTCATCTGCGGCGATTCTGCCCCACCCCCCCGCCAAGGGCAACCTGGCCCTATGGATGGGCGGATGGAATCGGCCTAGCCCGCGACGGCCGAGCGAGGCCGGGAAGGCAAGGCCGTGCATCGGTTGGTCGGTCGCAGACCTGTCCAGACCTTGGACGGTTTCGTCCAGACCTTGGACGGACTCGCCGGGGGCGGGCTTGGCTGGGAACGGGGAGCTGGTCTGAGACACCAGACCACGCCATGCCCCACCAACCACCGCTCGCCACCAGGATGTCCCCGACGTGGCCCGGGGGCGCCTGCCCCCGTGCCCTGCCCCCAGAACAAGCCGTCGGCCCTGGAAAGTTTCCCCGCCACCTGGCCGGGACCAGACCTCGCTCGGCTCCGGGCTAGAAGCCCGGGCCACGGAGGGACCGGCCCACATCCCACATCTCACAGCCCACAACTTGTCCGACGTAGCGCCTTGGCGAAGTCGGATCGGCACCGCGGTCTCATCCGTCATCCGGCTGGCCCAACGGCTCAGCGGCCGTCACTGACCACCGATGGCCGACCACCGACCTCAACCCCAGCGGCACCAGGACCACCGGGACCGCCAGCACCCGGGGCACGGCCAGGAGGTGGTAGTAGTTCTGATATTCCATCAGCGTGCTGAACCCGTACATGGCGGTGACGGCGGCGGTGTAGAGGACGAGGACGGCCAGGAGGCGCCGGACGCCGGGCGCCCGCAGCATGCGGACGGGGAACAGGATCAGGGCGACCGCGAACACCCACAGCAGGCCGCCGGTGCGTTGCGGATCCAGGGCGACCTCGGTCCAGGCCGTATGGAGGGCTTCGCCCACCCAGCCCCAGGATTCCGGCCGCCAGGTCAGGGCGAAGTCCGCCGTCGGGATCCCCGTCCCCACCACCAACCCCCGCCACCCGAAGGCGAGCGCCAGCGTGGAGATCCCCCAGGCCAGCCAAGCCCATCTCCGCCCGGTCGCCACGGGATCCTTGGCACTCCACTCCTCACGATCGTAGGGACCAGAGTACGCCGCCCGTCCGGCGAGGGGGGGCACCAGGTGGTTCAGGTTCCGAGGATCATCGTGACCAGAGTCCAGATTTCGCTCGGCCACGGGGACGGCCAGGTGACTTAACGTCCCATGATCGTAGTCGGTTAAATCACGGTGGCCTCCGGCCTCGGAGCCAGCCGGATGGCTTAACTGCTTGCTACCGTACGTACTTATGGCACGACAACTTCCGGCATCGGAGTCGGAACCGGCGTGATTTAACTGCCCACGATCGTGGACGGTTAAGTCCGCATCCCCGGAGGCCTGGGGTGCCGGAGGGTGACGTAGGCCCCTATGATCGTGGGAGGTTATGTCCAGATGACGCCTGGCCTTGCGGAGCAGGGTCGGGGCGAGGGCGGCGGCGGCGAGGAGGGCGAAGAGGAGGGTGCCCTCGTTCTTGACCCACCCCATGGCCCCCAGCAAGACCCAGCCCAGCGCCCGGCGGAGGCCGTCCGGATCCGCCGCGCTCGGGCCGACGGCCCCCCCCGGTCCGCCACCGGGTCCTGGGGGGGCATGCACGGAAAATCTGCCGATCGGCACCTTTTCCGTGCGGGGTCCGGAGGCGGCTTGCACGGATAGGCTTCCGATCGGCAACGTTTCCGTGCAGACATGTGGCGGAATTCCCTGCAAATCCCGGTGTTCTTCAGAGTATGGCCGGGGATGGGTTGGGGACAGGCCGGAAGCCCCAGTCCCTGCGTCCACTGGCCTTCCTTGCCCTGGGCCACCCCGAGAGAGCCTAAGGGCCATCCAACCTTCCACCCATCCATCCATCCCGCTTTCCCGTCCGTCCAGAACGCCGCTCAGGACCGCCCCGGCCACCAGGAACAGGGTCAGCAGGGGCTCGGCCAGGCCCGCGCCGGCCCAGCCGAGTCGAGGCGGGGCGACGAAGTAGGCCACGGCGCATAGGCCGAGGGGGAGGGATGGGTGGATGAGTGGATGGTTGGATGAGTGGATGGCTGGATGAGGGGCTATGGGGATAGGGGCGCGGCGGAGGGCGCACATCAGCCAGAGGAAGGAGGCGG
>PXDE01000593.1 GCA_003566475.1 PVC group bacterium
GCCCCGGCCGCTCCCGCGCCGGCCGCCGAGCCCGAGCCGGACGAGGATGAAGGGCTCATCCCCATCAAGTCCCCCATGGTGGGCACGTTCTACCGGTCCTCCAGTCCGGACGCCGACCCGTTCGTGCAGCCGGGGGCGGAGGTCGAGGAGGACAGCACGGTGTGCATCATCGAGGCCATGAAGGTGATGAACGAGATCAAGGCCGAGGTCCGCGGCACCGTCCGCAAGGTGCTCGTCGAGAACGGGGAAGCGGTGGAGTTCGGCCAGATCCTGTTTCTGGCCGATCCCCGGTAGGCCATGTTCGAGCGCGTCCTGATCGCCAACCGCGGCGAGATCGCGGTGCGGGTCATCCGCGCCTGCCGGGAGATGGGCATCCAGACGGTGGCCGTGTACTCGACCGCCGACGAGCAGGCCCTGCACGTGCAGATCGCGGACGAGGCCATCTGCATCGGCCCTCCGGCGGCCACCGAGAGCTACCTCAAGCCCTCCAACATCATCAGCGCGGCCGAGATCGCCAACGTGGACGCCATCCACCCCGGCTACGGATTCCTGTCCGAGAACGCCGACTTCGCCGAGATCTGCGAGAACTGCCGCATCGCCTTCATCGGCCCCACTCCCGACAACATCCGGGTCATGGGCGACAAGAACTCCGCCCGCCAGACCATGAAGAAGGCCGGGGTTCCCATCACCCCGGGCAGCGAGGGGCTCATCAAGAGCAAGCAGGAGGCGGTGGACCTGGCCCAGCAGATCGGGTATCCGGTGCTGCTCAAGGCCACGGCTGGCGGCGGGGGCAAGGGCATGCGGGTGGCCCACAACGACTTCAGCCTGGCCAACGCCTACACCACCGCCACCTCGGAGGCGGAGCGGGCCTTCGGCAACCCGGCCGTCTATCTGGAGAAATATGTGGAGGCCTCCCGCCACGTGGAGGTCCAGGTGCTGGCCGACCACCATGGCCATGTGGTGCACCTCGGCGAACGCGAGTGCAGCGTCCAGCGCCGGCACCAGAAGCTTGTCGAGGAGGCCCCCGCCCCCAATCTCCCTTCCGACGTCCGCCGCCGCCTCACCCGGGCCGCCGTCAAGGCCGCCGAATCCATCGGCTACCGGGGCGCGGGCACGGTCGAGTTCCTGCTCGATAACAAGACCAAGGAATTCTACTTCATGGAGATGAACACCCGGATCCAGGTCGAGCATCCGGTCACCGAGCAGGCCACCGGCATCGACCTCATCCAGGAGCAGATCCGGGTCGCCGCCGGGGAGAAGCTCTCGTTCTCCCAGCGCGACATCAGCCTCACCCGGCACGCCATCGAGTTCCGGGTGAACGCCGAGGATCCCAACCGGAACTTCACTCCCACCCCGGGCCGGGTGGAATGGGTGCACTTTCCGGGCGGAATCGGGATCCGGATCGACTCCCATCTCTACCCGGGCTACACCGTGCCGCCGCACTACGACAGCCTGCTGGCCAAGATCATCGCCACCGGCCGCACCCGCGAGGAGGCCATCGCCCGGCTCAGCCGCGCCCTCGGCGAGTTCATGATCCACGGGGTGTCCACCACCGTCCCCCTCGGCACGCAGGTGCTGGCCGACGCCCGGTTCGGGCAGGGCGACTACGACACCTCGTTCCTCGAGACCTTCCTCCGCGAGCGCGAGGCGGGCGCCCCCCCGGCCCGGGGATGAACTGGGACGCCTTCGCGGAAGCCCACCGGGCCGTGGCCGGGGAGGTGACGGGGCGCCTCCGTCCTGAGATCGAGGCCGTCGCCGCCGACCTCTCGGCCGCCCTCCGGAACGGGGGCAAGATCCTGGTCTGCGGCAACGGGGGCAGCGCCGCCGACGCCCAGCACCTGGCCGCCGAGCTGGTCAACCGGTTCCTCCTCGAACGGGCCGCCCTGCCCTGCATCGCCCTCACCACCGACAGCTCGGTGCTCACCTCCATCGCCAACGACTACGACTACGACCTGGTGTTCCGCCGCCAGGTCGAGGCCCTGGCCCGGCCCGGCGACTGGCTGGTGGCCATCTCGACCAGCGGCCAGTCCCCCGGCATCCTCGGGGCGGCCGAGGCCGCCCGCGACCTCGGGGTCTCCGTGCTCGCCCTCACCGGCGGCGCCGGCGGCGCCCTGCGCGGGCTGGCCGACCGCGTGCTCTGCGTGGAGAGCAGCCCCCACACCCCCCGCATCCAGGAGGGGCACCTCATGATTATCCACGCCCTCTGCGAGCTGGTCGAGGCGGAGATGGCCCAGGGGCCGGAGGCATGACCGACGGCGGCCCGGTGGACCTGGCCGTGGTGGGATCGGTGGGGATCGACGCCATCGAGACCCCGCACGCCAAGCGCGACCACCTGCTCGGCGGCTCCGCCACCTACGCCTGCGCCGCCGCCTCCTTCTTCGCCCGGCCCGGGCTGGTGGGCGTGGTGGGCGACGACTTCGGCCCCGACCGCGCCGAGGCCCTGCGGGCGTTCGGGATCGACCTCGCCGGCCTTCGCACCGAATCCGGATCCACCTTCTTCTGGAGCGGCGTGTACGAGGACAACATGGACCGGCGGTCCACCCGGGTCACCGAGCTCGGCGTGTTCGAGAACTTCCGGCCCGACCTCCCCGAAGCCTACCGCGACGCGCCCTTCGTCCTCCTCGGCAACATGCACCCCCAGCTCCAGCTCGACGTGCTGGACCAGATCCGGAACCCCCGCTTCGTGGCCGCCGACACCATGGACCTCTGGATCAGCACCACCCACCGGCAGCTCATGGAGGTGCTGGCCCGGGTGGACCTGCTCACCCTCAACGAGACCGAGGCACAGCAGCTCACCGGCGAGCACGGCCTCGTCCGCGCCGCTGTCGCCCTGCTCGAGGCCGGCCCCGCCTACGTGCTCGTCAAGAAAGGCGCCCACGGCAGCATGCTCGTCACCCGCGCGTCGCGGTTCATCCTCCCCGCCTACCCGGTGGAGGAGGTGACCGATCCCACCGGGGCGGGCGACACCTTCGCCGGGGCCATGATGGGCGCTCTGGCCGCCGGGGGCGAGGTGAGCGAACCGGCCCTGCGCCGGGCCATGGTGGCGGGCACCGTGGTCGCCTCGTTCGGGGTCCAGGATTTCTCGCTCGACGCCCTCCGCCCCCTCGACCGGGCCCGCATCCAGGGGCGGATCGACGACTTTCGGCGCATGCTGGCGGTCGATTGACGCCCGGCGGGCATCCGTTCGACGTTACCCCTACAGCACCATATGCAGCGGGCCTCCCATCGGGTGACCCAACATGTTGCGCATGAAGGAGATTCCGGCCAGGTTTCCGGGGAACCTGTGCGGGCGCGGAGCCCAGAAAAAATGCGGAAACTCCAAAAAAAGCTTTTGCCCCGGACCGTGATTCGGGTATTCTAGAGGTTGGGTGGCGTGTGCGATGCGTGATATATCCCTCCCCCCTCAATATTAAGCTCGCCGCGCCACCCGATCTCCCCTCCCGCGCATCACGGCTCACGGGCCATCGTCTCCCCTGCCACCGCGATCCCCCTCCGCTCCAGCAGCGTCCCTTCCGCCACGTGGAGCCCGATCAGGGCCAGGCGGTGCTGGATCACCGCCTCGGCCTCCGCGATCTCGGCCGCCAGCAGATCCCGCTGGGCCTGGGCCACCATCAGGGCCGTGCTTGTCCCCACCTCGAACCGCTGCAGCTCGGCCCGCACCACCTCCTCCTGCAAGGCCCGGGTCTCCGCCGCCGCCTCGGTCTGGGCCCGGGCCCGCTCCACCTCGGTCCAGGCCAGGCGCACATCGCGGGCGGCCAGCCGCCGGGCGTTGTCGAGCGCGGCCTCGGACTGGTCGCGGGTGGCCCGGGCGACGACCTCCCGGGCCTGCGCGGCCTGTCGGCCCACCGCCTGGGACAGGCTCAGCCCCGCCCGCACCTCGTAGGTGTTGCCGTCCAGATTGGAGAACGCGTCGCCCAGGGAGCTGGCGAATCCCGTCTTGGCCAGGTTCACGAACAGATCCAGCCGGGGCAGCAGGCCGTCGCGGGTGGCCACGACCTCGAGCTCGTCCCGCTGGATGCGCAGGCGGGCCTCGTTGAGGTCGGCCCGCATCCGGTCGGCCAGCCCCAGCCGGGCCTCGATCCCCTCCTCCGGTTGCTCTGGGACCTCGACCCGGGCCGGCGACACCGCGACCAGAGGCGGCGCGCCCACAGGTGCCGGAGGGGCGGCGACCTGGTACTCTAGCCGCAGCCGCTGGGTCTGGAGGTTGCTTTGGGCGTCGATCAGATCCTGGGCCCGCCGGGCCGCCTCGGCCTCCGCCACGATCGCGTCCGTGGGCGCCACCGACCCCACCTCGACCCCCTGCCGCAGGTCGGCCACCTGTCCCCGGGCCACGGTCAGCGAACGCTCCACGATCCGGATCCGCTCCTGGGCCAGCACCAGCTCCCAGTAGGCGGTCTCCGTCCGGGCGATGAGCGCCTCCGTGAATCCCCGCAGCTCGTAGGCCGAGGCCATGGTGGCCAGCTCGGCCTGCCGGATCCGGACCAGATTGACCTCCGGCCGACGGCCCCGCAGCAGCGACTGGGTGAGGGAGAGGCCCAACCGCGCCGTCTGCTGTTCCGGCGTACGGTCCGAGCTGCGCTGGGCATGGCCCACCGACGCCTCCACCCCGGTGCCGGTGACCCAATCCTGGCGCACCCCGGCCCGGACCTCGCGGTCGCGGCCCGACACCTCGAACTGCTCGCCGGTGGCCCGGGCCGTTTCCTGGGCCCGGTCGCGCGACGCTGTGGCCGAGGCGAACCACTCCGCGTCAAACTCCCCGCGCTCGATGGCCTCAAAGGCCCCGGCGATCACGGGGTTGAGCTGCTGGGCCAGGAGTCCGGGCTGCCGCCGCAAGGCCAGGACCACCGCCTCTTCCAGCGAGAGTTCCGGCCCGGACTCAGGCAGCTCCGCGCCCAGGGCCAGCCCCGGCAGCCCCGACGGCTGCCACTCGGAAGGAATGTGCACCCGATCCGCCGCCCCGGTCGGCTCCA